>DATFKV010000435.1:0-15772 GCA_035268465.1 Cryomorphaceae bacterium
CATTTGCCAATTCTTGAAATATTTTTTTGCCCTCTGTTGTATTAATCGGTGTACCCACATCAAAAATTCTCGACAATACTCGGTAAACGTTGCCATCTACTACCGCTCTCGGTTCTCTGTAGGCAAAGCTTGCAATTGCGGCGGCCGTATAGGGGCCTACTCCTTTTAGCTTTATGATAGTGTCATACCCTTTCGGGAAAATTCCTTTTAGCTCATTGTGGATGTGCTTAGCTGTTTCATGCAGGTTCCTAGCGCGAGAGTAATATCCCAAACCTTGCCAATTTTTCAAAATTTCCTCGGTGTTAGCCTCTGCTAAGAGTCCAACGGTCGGATAATTGGATACGAACTTCAGGTAATACGCAAGACCCTGATCTACACGTGTTTGTTGAAGAATGATTTCTGATAGCCAAATTTTGTAAGGATCGGTAGTGTTTCTCCAGGGCAAGTCCCTTTTTTCATTTAGATACCACGTAATCAGCTGCTCATCTATCTCCATCGGGTTAATACTTAGGACTCATAGGGTTAAAAGGCGAATTTAGCGAAAAGCCCTTTTCTACAACGCTTTAATCAGGTATCTTTGCGCGGAAATCAGAAATAGTAATCACACCTATAAGTAAATAACACATGACTAAAGCAGACGTTGTAGCAGAAATTGCAGAACAAACAGGTCTTGAAAAGGTAGCTGTTCAAACTACCGTAGAAGCATTTATGAATTCAGTAAAAAAATCGTTAACAGACGGTGAGAATGTTTATTTGAGAGGATTCGGAAGCTTCATAGTAAAAGAACGCGCCGAAAAAATCGGACGAAATATTTCCGCAGAGGAACCAATTGTGATCCCTGCACACAATATCCCGGCCTTCAAGCCTTCAAAATCATTTGTTGAAAAAGTAAAGAAGAACGTTAAAGTAAAATAAGTTAAGTAATGTCAGGACACCGTGGAATTCAAATAGCATTGATTTGCGGTGCTCTTCTTCTTGGAGTAGGGTTGATCTTTGCGCCGCGCTTGCCGAAAGAAAAGCGCATCGTTGAGGCCAACCCTATTTCTTTTGAGATTAATCAAGCAGTTGATATGGTTCAAAGTGGTGAAAATCCGATGGAAGGAATCATGAAATTGCGTGCTATTTTGGAAGAAGATTCTACGCAAGTAGATGTTCATTGGCATCTTGCACAATTTTCCGTAACTTCGCGCCAAATTTCAAATGCAGAGTTGCGATTTGAAAAAGTGATTCAGTACGATACCGAAGTAAAATATCCAACGGCCTATTTTTGGTTGGCACAGACCAAAGTTCAGTTGGATAAAGACGCAGAGGCTATCCCTTTACTGGAAACTTACCTGAATTATGAAGAAGATACCATCGTAATTCAAGGAGTGGAAAGGATGCTGGATCAACTAAAAGAAGAAAATAACTTTTAAATAAACTTTTATGCCAAGCGGTAAAAAACGCAAACGCCACAAGATGGCTACGCACAAGCGCAAGAAGCGTCTCCGAAAGAATCGTCACAAGAAGAAGTAATTTTCTTTTTGATTTAGCGCGGGCTTAAAGCCCGTTTTTCGGCACATAATTTTAGGAACTCGTGAATCTTGAGCTAGTAGTAAATGCCAAGGGAAACGAAGTTGATATTGCCTTTCTAAAGGACAATGTTCTTACAGAGTTACACAAAGAGAAAGGAAATCAAGATTTTGCGGTAGGCGATATTTACCTGGGAAAGGTACATCGTGTTATACCGAGCCTCAACGCGGCGTTTGTCGATGTTGGATACGAGAAAGATGCATTTTTGCACTACTTGGATCTTGGTCCTCAGTTTAAGTCGCTTCACAAATTAGTGAAGCGTACTTTATCTCAGAAGTCTGTTCCCGCTTCTCTTCAAGATTTTCCCATGGAGGAAGATATTGATAAGCACGGTAAGATCAACGACGTCGTTTCCGGTAGTCAAAACATTTTAGTACAGGTTGCTAAAGAGCCCATCTCATCGAAGGGCCCTCGATTGACCTCAGAAATCACCCTCGCGGGACGATTCGTCGTTCTCGTGCCTTTTGGTGATAAGATATCGCTCTCTCAGCGCATCAGAAATAAAGAGGAGAGGACTCGTCTGCGCCGTCTGCTGCAAAGCATTAAACCAAAGAATTTTGGTGTAATCGTTAGAACCGTAGCAGAAAACAAGAAGGTAGCAGAGCTTGATGCTGATCTGAAGGATCTTTACTCCAGATGGGAGAAAATACATGAGAATCTGAAGAATGCTAAACCGCCCAAACGAGTGTTGGGAGAGTTGAACAGAACTTCTACGGTGCTCAGGGATCTGCTCAGCGCCAATTTTTCCAAAATCCATATTAACGATCCCGAGCTTGGAGAAGAGGTGAAAGAGTATTTGAGAAAGATTGCTCCACAACAAGAAAAGATTGTGAAAATCCACGATGGCGCCGATGTTTTTGAAAAGTTTGGCGTGAATCGCCAAATAAAAACTGCGTTCGGGCGTCAAGTGAACCTTAAGAGTGGGGCTTACTTAATCATCGAGCATACGGAAGCCATGCACGTAATAGACGTGAACAGTGGTAGCCGTAAAGCAGGAGAGAAAGGACAGGCCCAGAATGCATTGGAAACCAACCTTGAATGTGCCGAGGAGATTGCTCGGGTTTTGCGCCTTCGGGATATGGGCGGGATTATTGCCATTGACTTTATCGACATGCCTGACAGGGCGCATCAGAAGCAGCTTTTCGAAAAGATGAAAGACTGCCTTAAAGACGATAAAGCCAAACACAACGTCTTGCCTCCGAGCAGATTTGGAGTAGTTGAGGTGACGCGGCAGCGCGTTCGAGAGGTTACCGATATTTCCACTGAAGAAAATTGTCCTTGCTGCGACGGTTCAGGAAAAATTCAGGCTTCCGTCTTAATCACCGATACGATTGAACACAATTTGAGGTATTTGTCTGAAGAACTCAAAGTGAAGAAAGTCGTAATAAAGGTACATCCTTTTTTATCGGCCTTTTTGACAAAGGGCTTGGTTTCAATGCGCAGGAAGTGGGGTATGAAGTTTAAGATGAATATAAAGGTTGTCCCCGACTCTGACTTTCCCTTTCTCCAGTACAAATTCTTTAGCCCACAAGGTGAGCCGATAGACGGTTAGAAACTATCGTCTATCAGATGGTCCTCAATGTCCATTGGACCCGCTTCGGAAGCGAATCCTACAATGTCTTTATAGACTGCGTACAATATGCAATATGTGACCGGGAACGTGATTAAAAGACCAACTACCAAAAACAGTGCTCCCACTATATTGAAGATTCCCAGAAGTATAAGTAGAGCAAAAAAGTGAAACCACTTTTTATTGACCAACTTTACGCTCGCCTTAATCGATTCCCAAAAATCGAGTCGAGCAAAAACGATAAAAGGGATGGTAAGGCTTACCGCAACGGCAAACCATATTCCCGGAAGGATGAGAAGTACGAATCCGATACCAATCAAAACTCCGGTAATTAAAGTGACCAGAAAGAGCTGAACGATATGGTCGAACCCTTTGAAGAAGTCATTGAATTCTAAAGCTCCTTCGTGATCCAATTTCCGAGCTCCAATAAAAAGACCTGCGGTTAAGGGAGGAGTAATGAGATAAGACGCCACTTCTCCCAAAACTTCAGGCAGCATGCTTAATGCGGCTAAAATAAGGCCCGCCACCAGACCGTACAATATAAAAGGTCCTGGTTCTTTTCGAAAAATTTTCCAGCCCTCAGAGAAGTATTTCTCTAACTCAAAGGAATACCCGTTTTGGATTTTTCGCTCGATTCGGCTATGGTCATCTTGAATATGCATGGTCGTAATTTACTTGTAAATTAAATGATTCCTCTCGACTTCAGCTCCATATATTTATTTATCACTTCTACAGAGAGCTGTTCAGGCACGCAGGTTATTGTTTGAATTCCTTGTTTTCTCAGCTTATTTGCAATCTCTTCACGCTCTCCCGCTTGCTTGGCTGCCAGGGTGACCCGATACACATCCTCTACCGATTCTTTGGATTGATCGGCCATTTCCACCAACTCTGAATCTTTGAAAAGAACCATCACCAGTAAATGCTTCCGACTGATTTTTTTAAGAAGGGGCAATGCTCTGTCAGCCGTGTACTTGGATTCAAAGTTGGCGAAGAGCAGAATCATGCTTCTGTTTCTGGCCAGGCGATTCACTGATTTGAACAAGAGCTCAAAGTCGGGTTCCAGGGTTCTCTCTTTTTCGTGGTACAGCGAATCAAGAATTTTTCTGATTTGTCCTGATCGATTCTCTGCTCGCAAGGCAGTTCCTATTTTGTTTGAAAAGGTGATCAGTCCTACATTGTCATATTTCTTTAAAGCTACATTTGAGATGGCCAGAGTGGCGTTAATGGCATAATCCAGATAGGTGATATGCCGAAATGCCATTTTCATGGCTCGCCCCTTGCTAATCACACAATAGAGGTTCTGACTGCGCTCGTCTTGGTAATGATTGACCATCAACTCGCGCGTCTTGCCTGTCGCTTTCCAATTGATACTGCGGTAATCATCTCCTTCGGTAAACGGTGATATCTGCTCAAATTCATAGCTTTGACCGATGCGCTTATACCGCTTGTGGCCCACGGGCGATGCCACTCGGCTGAAGGCCAATAATTCTGTTTCGTGCATTTGCTTAATGCTCGGGTATACCGCAATTTCGCTTGCGAGCGGTAAGGAGATGCGCCGTTTGATAAAGTGTAGTGGCCCTTCCAAGAGTACGTTTAAAGTTCCGAACTTGTAAATGCCGCGGTCGATTGGCCTCATTTTGTATACCGATACATTTCTGCCCGGCTCCAGATTTCTTTCAATACGGAAATTCCGTTCTTGCAGTTGATAAGGCAACTCATCTATCAAGGTAGCCTGCAGGGGCATCGGGCTTTTTAAGTCCAAAATTATTTTGACCTCAGTATCATCTGCCAATCCTAAGATTTTTGGCAATTCTCGATCGCCTTTGAGTTGTACATTCTTACTGAAGAGGATAAAGGCATCAGCGGCACTCAGCACGACTAAAATAGCCACTACCACTTGCCCTAACCTAAATAGTATGGGGAAACTAAAACCGAACGCACATAAAAATATAGCAGTGGCTCCCGTAGTAAAGAACAAGGGAGTTAACCAGAGTTTTTGTGCTCGGCCTTTGCTCATTTAGGCACCTCTACTTTTCTGATTAAGCTCTCGATTACCTCTTTGAGCTCTACCCCTTCTATTTCACGCTCGTAGCTTAAGATTAGCCGATGATTTAAAACGGGAAAAACAGCTTTCTTAATATCGTCGGGAGTAACGAAACCACGACCATTCATCAAGGCCAAAGCCTTCGAAGCTTTGAGGATGCCCAACGAAGCCCTGGGAGAGCCACCCAAATACAAATCACTATTGTTTCTGGTTCGATCCACTATTTGAGCGATGTAGGAGATGAGTTCATCTTTTATGAAAACTTGCTCTACCACTTTTCGAAATTTCAGGAGATCATCTCCGCTAAGGACAGCGTTAATCTGCTCTTCGCGATTTCCGTAGAAATCTGACTTAAATTTTTTGAGCATGATTTCTTCCTCTTCCAGGCTAGGGTAGGTGGCCATCAATTTGAAGATAAATCGATCGAGCTGCGCTTCGGGCAATTTGTAAGTTCCTTCTTGCTCTACCGGATTTTGGGTCGCTACTACAAAGAACGGAGGCGCCAGTGCATAGGTCTGTCCGTCAACGCTCACTTGCTTTTCCTCCATTACTTCCATGAGAGCAGCTTGGGTCTTGGCGGGTGCACGGTTTATTTCATCTATCAGTATGACATTGCTGAAAATCGGACCTTTCTTGTAATGGAATTCTGACCGCTTCATATCGAAAACCGTGGTTCCGATGATGTCGGTGGGCATCAGGTCCGGTGTGAATTGAATTCGCGTAAAGTCTACCGAAATACACTTCGCCAGCAGTTTTGACACCAGCGTTTTTGCTACACCGGGAACACCTTCCAAGAGCACATGCCCATCGGTGAGCAGTGCCGCAATCATGAAGTTGATCACCTCCGATTGGCCTACGATGACCTTCTCAATCTCCTTCCTGATTTTGTCAATTGCCAGTCCTGCCTCGTACGCTTCGGCGCTGAGTTGACTTTCAATGCTCGACTCGCGCTGAGGAGTTTCAGAAATTGTGTTCTCTTCTTTGGGCTTTTCGCTCTCTTGGCTTTCGTTTTCTAAGGACATCGTAAATAAAATTCAGTGATTTCTCGGTCGATTTTGAGTAGTTCGCTATCGTCCAGTGTGCTGTTGTATCTCGAGCGCTCCAGTTGCTTGAAAAATTGCTCAATATAGTTCTTATCCAGTTTCAATTTGGCGGAAGCCAATTCGTAAAATTCATCGTTCAACTTGTAGGCGTTGAGGCTGTATCTGTTTCGCAAAAAAGATTGAAGCAGTTTCACCTGACTATGTACAATATCCCGATGACTACCCTCTTTGCGAAACAATCGGTACACCATATCCAAATAGGCCGAAGTTTGATTTTCGGGCAATGATACCACGGGGATGGCTCTTTGCTTACGGCGCATGCTGTTGATGATATAAAACAGGGCCAACACAATGGTCAGGTACCAAGCCCATTTTAAAGGTGGGTTGGCCAGAATAAATTTCAAAGGGCTTTCGCCAATACTGGGGCCACCTGATGAAGATGGAGAAACGCCTGGCTCGAGATAGTAATACGTTTCACCGTCCGCTTTGGAGATTAATTCGTTGACGTAGGCGAAGACGCTGTCATTTCTGAAATGGTAATTGGTAAAAACCAGCGGGGTTGAATGCATGAGTAGCCTCCCGGATCCTATTTCTGTCTCTACCAGATTCGGATGTCGGTCTTCGTTTATTTCAATAAACCCCGTTGCTTCTGCGCAAGGCAAATCTTTGAAGAAAATCCAAGAATGTGGGTTTGGCTGATTGTACATGTCATATGAAAGTGCAAAAGAACCATCGCTTCCTTCGACTTTTATCGTGGAGGACACTTTTTCATCCGATAGGGTTGCGTCCTCCGCAATACCGCAATCTAAGAGATAGCGCAAACTCTTTCCCGCCGATCTGGAACTGATGATCAAATTGTTCCCTTTTTTCACAAACTGTTCCAAAAGTTTGGCTTCACTCGAGTCTATCCAAGCATATCCGGCTACATAAATCATGGTATTCCCCGAACTTTCCAAATAGCTCTTGTCTGCAAATAGGCCTTCCAGCACTTCAAATTCAGAGGCAGACTCTTCTAAAACACCTTTGAACAAAGAGAGGTCATAAGGTTGGCTTCCATCGTCGGTGTAAGTTTCATTCCAAATGTACCGTTCCGGACCGCGAGAAAAATAATAAACCAGCCCGAGTATCACTACCGCAGCAATTCCGATGAGTATGGCTGTTTTACGATTCTTATCCATTTTTTATGGACTCAATAAATTCCAAAAACTGAGGCTCGGCGCGGTCAAAATCGACCTCATTGACTTCATTGGCACCGTACCACGAAAATTCATGTAAAAGGGTCAACCGGAAGAAGTCCCCGGCTTTTTCTTGCCACGTCATTTCCAGCGTATACTCGCGGTTTGTTTTTTCAGCCGACGCTTTTAGTTTGCCTTGCGCGTCCAGGTGCTTAATAACGATTTGATAAAGTATTCTCACGGCTTCGCGAAAATCTTTTTCTTCTTTTGCTTTCTGATGAGCGGCCCACAATTCTTCAAGGGGAGATATGGCGGTAGGTCCTTCTTCCGCAGATTCTACTTGGATTACATTTGCCGATGTTTCTGCTGATTTGCTTCTGTTGCGGATGACCAAGCGTACAATGATGTAGATCAGGAAGGCGCCCAGAATAGCTATCGCGAAATACCGGAATAAAATTACCCAGTCCGTCGGGTTGACCTGTGGTACGTCCAAGTCAAATTCAGGGATTTCAGGCGGATCTTCGTTGAATTTCATTCCCTCTTTATTATCTCGCCACGCGTCACGGTCGAGTGGGGCTTGCATATACCGAAATTGTCCTGCCAGATATGTGACTTGCTCGATCATTCTTGTTCCATTCCGTAAGCTCTGCGCTTTACACCTATTGCGCTAACTCTTTTTGAAAGTCCTGTGGCGTGCTTTGCTTCTTGAGCAGAATAGTATTCCAATAATTGGGAAAAAAGTGTCAACGGCAGGACCAATGTCAACCCAAAATGATCGACGATGATCAAGCTCAAAATGGCCACCGTTTCCTTGATTTCGTAGTTTGCGTCGATATTCCATTGAAGTACTTCTACATAGAACCAGGTGAAAGGTGAAGCCAAGAGCACCAAAATCAACATGGATAAAACTGCGATGGAAAGAAAAGTGACGAATACATGCCTTTTGGTGCCGCTGAGCACGGCTAGCATAGAGCTGAATGCGCCCGGCAGAGCGATCTTCTCTGTGGCAGAAACGACTAACCAGAACGTAAGGAAAGGAATGGCAATGACACCTAGAGCTGCCACCAAAACTTGATCGGATAAAATGCTCAATTCAAAGAGGGAAACGATGACCAAAATTTTTAAGAGAAGGGAACCGCTAATTTTAACCGGAGAGTCGGGATAAGCTTTCTTAAATAAAAAAAAGCCGGTGGCTGTGATTCCGGAGATAAAAAGACAATTGAGAAAAAAGCTCAATGGAAAGATCGAATAATCGTGAAATTGGTACAGGCTGAAGGGATCGAATTCGCTGATGGTGATCATCTCCAGACCCACAGAGCCATGCACCAGGTAGAATAACATTGCATAGATGACTGCACTGCCTGCAGCTATTCCCACAATCGTAAAGAATGATTTTCGATAAATCATGAAGGTGGCCGTGAAGATTTCTCTTGTTTTTCGAAGACCATGCAAACTCGGCAATTCTTGGGTCTCGGGAACCAGGTCTTCTTGGTCGATGCTTTGCCTCGATCTTCCGCGGAAGCGAATAGACGGATACCACCAAAAATAGGCGCCGACGAAAGCAAAACACATGAAAATGAAGCTACCTCGAAGCACATCGGGCATTTCGGTAAGGCGCGTAAAAAAGCCTTCGATAAAACCGGCCAGAATGAAAAAAGGCACCAAGCCGACCATAATCTTAATGGCCCTGCGAGCGCCCAATATAAAGGACTGACGGCGTGGTAGAGTCCCCGGGAATAGCAAGCCTCTTCCCATGGTAAGGCCCGCAGCTCCTGCTATTACGATGGATGAAATCTCCAGTGCGCCGTGCATCCAGATGGTTAGGAAACTCTCTTGAAGCAAATCACGCTCAATGAAAAAGTACTGGAAAGTACCGACCATAATTCCGTTGTAGAGCATGATGACCAGTGTGCCCACTCCGAAAAAGGCGCCCAGCACGAAAGTTCTGAAAGCGACCAAGATGTTATTGATCGTAATTTGAAAAAACATCCCGAACTCATCACTGGATTTGTACACGCCCATCGGATCACCGTTGGCAATGTTTTCTTCTGTCATCTCAATGTAATCCGAACCAAGAATCACTCGGGCAAAATCAGGGTCATGCACCGTCGAGAGAACTCCGATGGCCATAGAGACCAAGAAAAAAATCAGAGAAACCGTCAATTCTCTCTTGGCTTGATAAAGAGCTAAGGGTAGATCGTTGATCCAAAACCAGGCAAACTTTTTCGATTGATTACCCCTTTGGCGATGAAGCTTAAGGTAGATTGCTTGAGCCAATCCGTTGAGGTACACTCTAATGCTTCTTTTCGGATAGTGCGTTCGCGAGTATGACAGGTCCTCGGTAATATGTGAGAACAAGTCGCTGAATTCTTCGGGATTGACTTGAGAATTGGTCTGAGACGCATCCTCGAATCGTGACCAATTCTTCTGATTCTGCTCTACAAATTTTTTCTCACGCATTATTTCGAGTCAAGCATTCGAAGGTATCTAAATTCCTCATTTTTGAAAAAAGAAAATGTCGGTGAGTGTTCGTTATTCTCATTCGGATCAAAATCTCTAATTTCGACACGATGAGGAAGATTAGCATCACTACAGCCCAAAATGTTGTCATAGACTTCAGGTTAGCGACTATCGGTCAGCGGTTTTTGGCCTTTGCGCTGGATGTTATAGTTGTGATTTCTTCGTCTACTCTATTGTCCATTTTTCTTTCCATCATCAATCCCGACTTACTAGTGGTATTAGGTTTAGTAGCCATGCTCTACACCTTGGTGATGGAGCTTATTTTTTCGGGGCAAACTTTGGGGAAAATGGCGCTAAAACTCCGAGTTGTTTCATTGGATGCAAAAGAACCGCATCCATTGGATTTTGTTATTCGGTGGTCTTTTCGAATCGTCGATATTTGGTTTAGTCTTGGTGCATTGGCCGTGGTGATGATCAGCACATCCTCGAGAGCTCAAAGGCTTGGAGGTGTACTGAGCAATACTATGGTGGTCAATCTCAGCGCCGAGTCGGGACTTTCGCTCAGCGATATATTACGAATTGAAGACCGCTCGAAATATACACCTCAGTATTTTGACGTGATTCGCTTCAGCGAAGATGAGATGCTTACGGTAAAGGCGGTTCTCGACCGGTATGGCAAATTTCGAAACAAGGCTCACTTGGCTCTACTCGAAAGCACGGCCGGTCGCTGTGGTCAGGTTTTGGAATTAAATGAAATTCCCGAGAACAAGATTGAATTTTTACGCACGCTTATCAAAGATTACATCGTAATCACGCGCAGCTGATGGCCGTCAGGAAATACCCGCCTCAAGAGACTCTAGATCGCATGAAAGCATGGTGTGATCTGCAGGAAAGAGCCCATTCGGAGGCCCGAAAAAAGCTCAATGGCTGGGGGGTTTACGGAGAAGAGGCAGAAAACATTTTGGCCGAATTAATCGGAGCCAATTACCTGAACGAAGAGCGCTTTGCCAGAGCCTTTGCTCGAGGCAAATCTCGAATCAAAGCGTGGGGATGGAAAAAGATTGAGATGGCCTTGAAGGCTAAAGGAGTTTCGGCTTATAGTCTGAAAGCTGCTCTGGAAGAGATCGATCAAGAAGAGTATTTTGCCGGGTTGATCAATCTGGCCCAAAAAAAAGAGCGTTTACTGTCTGAGCCACATCCCTTTCGGCGGAAGCAAAAGCTGCTGCGTTTTTTGGTGGGAAAGGGATATTCTTACGACGAGGCAAAGAAAGCGGTGGAAGAAGTCCTCAAATAGACCGCACGGCTGATCATTTCTGTTATTTTTGCGCTATGATTACAGCAGACCATATCGCAGAGCTTGCTGGGCGCCTGGAAGCGCTAAGGGGGTATCTTTGACATACCCGGCAAGCAAATAGAAATAGAAGAGGAAGAAAAGCACACCTTGGACCCAAACTTTTGGGATGACTCCAAGAAGGCTGAACAAATCCTAAAGAAAATTCGCAACAAGAAAGTTTGGACGGACGCCTACGCCGATGTCGAAACCAAAATAGAAGACCTGAGGGTGCTCTATGATTTCTTTAAAGAGGGCGAAGCCGAAGAAGCTGACGTGACCGAGCAATACGATGCTGCTATTGAAGCCATGGATGAGCTTGAGTTTAAGAATATGCTCTCGGCCGAAGAAGACAGCATGGATGCAGTGATGCAGATTACTGCGGGTGCCGGCGGTACCGAAAGCTGTGACTGGGCCTCGATGCTCATGCGCATGTACATCATGTGGGGTGAGAAAGGCGGCATGAAAGTCAAAGAACTCGATATCCAAGAAGGAGATGTGGCCGGAATAAAGTCAGTTACTCTGGAATTCTCGGGGGAGTTTGCCTTCGGCTATCTCAAAGGAGAAAACGGGGTGCATAGATTGGTACGAATTAGTCCTTTCGATTCGAATGCCAAACGACACACGTCTTTCGTATCTGTCTATGTCTATCCCTTAGTAGACGATACCATAGAGATCAATGTGAATCCCGCCGATATTTCGTGGGACACATTCCGATCGGGAGGCGCAGGTGGCCAAAACGTGAACAAGGTGGAAACGGGAGTAAGGCTTCGACACAAACCTACGGGGATCGTAATCGACAATACCGAGACGAGATCTCAGCTCAATAACAAAGAAAAGGCCATGCAGCTTCTAAAATCGCAGCTCTACGAGATGGAGATTGCCAAAAAGATGGAGGCGAGGAATGAAATAGAGGCAGGGAAGAAAAGCATCGAATGGGGATCGCAGATCCGAAATTATGTGATGCAGCCTTACCAGCTCGTGAAGGACGTGCGCACCGGCCACGAAACGTCAAATGTCGATGATGTAATGAACGGAGATATTGACGGATTTTTGAAGGCTTATCTCATGGAACACGGAAAATCCTAATCATGTCTGATAAATACACGATTTACCACAATCCGCGCTGCCGCAAAAGTAGAGAAGCACTGAATTTTTTGATCGAGAAAGGAGTGGATCATGAGGTCGTTAAATACCTCGACGTGCCGATCAAACCCGCAGAGCTGAGATTACTTTTGGCAAAACTTGATTTGAATGTGAGCGACGTCATCCGAAAGGAAGAACGACTCTTTAAAGAAAAGTACAAAGGACTCGATTTTACCGACGAAGAATGGCTGATGGTTTTGGAAGAAAACCCGAAACTGCTGCAGCGACCCATTGTGGTAAGAGGCAGCAAAGCTGTAATTGGTCGACCATTGGAAAATGTAAAAAACCTACTGAACTAGATCATGGATTACCGAATAGAAAAAGACACGATGGGCGAGGTAAAAGTACCTGCCGACAAATATTGGGGAGCACAAACCGAGCGCTCTCGAAACAATTTTAAGATCGGCCCTGAGGCGAGTATGCCCTTGGAGGTGATTTACGGATTTGCCTACTTGAAAAAAGCGGCTGCCATCACCAACCACAAAGCGGGCGTCTTAGCTGAAGAAAAGATGAAGCTCATTGCTTCTGTTTGTGATGAAATCCTCGAGGGAAAACACGACGATCAGTTTCCCCTGGTCATTTGGCAAACGGGGTCGGGAACCCAGAGCAATATGAATTGCAACGAGGTCATTGCCAATCGCGCTCACGTTTTGAGTGGTGGAGACCTCGGCGAGGGCGACCGAAAAATACACCCGAATGACGATGTCAACAAGTCGCAGTCGAGCAACGATACCTTTCCTACGGGAATGCACATCGCGTCGTACAAGACAATTGTGGAGAAGACGATCCCGGGAGTAGAAAAACTGCGAGATGTACTCAAATCAAAATCCGATGAGTTTATGCACGTGGTCAAAATCGGTCGCACGCACCTGATGGATGCTACACCTTTAACCTTGGGGCAGGAGTTCAGTGGTTACGTTTCTCAGCTCGATCACGGCATCCGCGCTTTGAAAAATACTTTGGACCATCTCAGCGAGTTGGCCTTAGGCGGAACCGCCGTAGGTACGGGCATTAATACTCCTCCCGGCTACGCCGAAAATGTGGCCAGAGAAATTGCCGAATTAACGGGTTTACCCTTCAGATCAGCTGAAAATAAATTTGAAGCGCTCGCCGCTCACGACGCTTTGGTGGAGACACACGGTGCCCTGAAGCAATTGGCTATTTCTTTGAATAAGATTGCCAATGACATCCGCATGTTGGCGTCAGGTCCACGCAGCGGTATCGGAGAAATTATCATTCCGGCCAATGAGCCCGGTTCATCCATTATGCCCGGAAAGGTCAATCCCACTCAATGCGAAGCCTTGACGATGGTTTGCGCGCAAGTCTTTGGCAATGATTCTGCCATTGGATTTGGCGGAGCACAAGGACAGTACGAGTTAAACGTCTTTAAACCGGTAATGGCGGCGAATTTGATTCAATCTGCCAATCTCATCGGAGATGCGTGTGTATCATTTACTGAAAATTGTGCCCTAGGTATTGAGCCGAATTATGACATCATTAAGCGTCACCTCAACAACTCTCTGATGTTGGTTACCGCGTTGAACACCCACATCGGTTATGACAAGGCGGCCAAGATTGCCAAAGAGGCCCATAAGAATGGAACTACCTTGAAAGAAGAAGCCGTGAAGTTGGAGTACCTCACGGCCGAAGAATTCGATGAGTGGGTCGACCCGCTTAAAATGACGGGATTGTCCTAAGCGAAGTTCGCGTTCTTTCCCGTTTTCAAATCAGTTACAATTTGCTTGATGCGCTGTTCCTCTTCCTTCGGGCAGAGGAGCAGTACGTCTTCGGTATCCACCAAAATGTAGTCTTCCAAACCTTGAATAACAACTAGTTTGTTTTCGGGAACATTGATCATATTGTCGCTACTGTCGTAGAGTACCACGTTCTTTCCGACGACTGCATTGTGGTCATTGTCTTTTTTGACATGGGTAAAAAGCGACCCCCATGTACCGAGGTCACTCCAGCCGAAATCGCTCAATACAACGTTGACGTTTTTGGCTTTCTCCATAATTCCGTAGTCAAGGGAAACGCTCTCGCAGACAGAATATATTTCGGCAATTTTTGCTTCCTCATTGGCGGAGTTTAAATCCTCGGCACCTTCTTCAAATAGTTCGGTAACTTCGGGCAAATGTTGCCTGAAGGCATCAGTGATACTCTCTAACGTCCAAATAAAGATTCCCGAGTTCCAGTAAAAATCTCCGCTTTTTAAAAATTCACGAGCCAAATCAATATTTGGTTTTTCAGTGAATGTTTTCACCTTTTTTACATGAGCGCTTACTGCGTCCTTCGCGTCGGTAAATTGGATATAACCATAACCGGTATCAGGTCTTGATGGCTTGATGCCTAGCGTTACCAAGTTTCCCGTTGTTTGCGCTTGCTCAAGGGCCGTTTCAATGGTGTCGTAAAAGGCCTGTTCTTTGAGCACGAGGTGGTCAGAAGGAGCTACAATCATCCTGGCATTCGGATTCTTTGCTCGAATTTTTTCATTGGCGTATGCCACACAGGGTGCAGTATTTCTTCGAGAAGGCTCGCAGAGAATTTGATCGTAAGAAATCCCGTCGAGTTGTTCTTTTACCAGCTCTCGGTACAAATCATTCGTCACAATGTAAATATTCTCCTTAGGGCAAATGTGAAGAAAGCGTTCGAATGTCTGCTGAATTAAGGTGCTACCCGTACCCAATATATCGTGAAATTGCTTGGGGTAAGAGGTTCGGCTCATGGGCCAAAAGCGGCTACCGATTCCTCCTGCCATGATCACGCAATAATTGTCTTTATTTACCATTGATTAATAATTTGGTCTAAGTCGATGTGGCCAACACAAACCTTGCAAACGATGTCATTGCAAGCTTTAAAATCGGCTCGTGCGAAAGTAAGCCATAATTTGAAAAGATACCGATATCGCAGCAGGCTAAATGGTAACCACGGGATTCACTTTTGCCCTCGAAGAGATGAGGTATTGCTTGCCATCGGCTAGTCGGCGGCAAAGTATTCTGGTTCTCCTCAACAGAGTATACTCATATAGTTCACCTCTGAATTCAAATTGATCGTTGGGTGAGAGTTCACTCAAGAATTCTCCCTCCTCTGAGTCGTATTCTGCCAGCGCCCTGCTCAAAATAGGGCAGGAGCAACTCGATGCTTTGGGGCGTGAAATATGGCGATGAAGAGACTTGGTGAGATCGGGAGGAAAAATTCCCTTATCTACAAAAAGCTGAAGCATTTTGGTATAAATATCCTTCCATTCCTTGCCGTGAGGGGCAGCTTCATTACCGTACTTCAGGTAGCAGCCCAAGTGGGCAAATTCGTGAATGGTAGTGATAAGAAAGGAGTACGGGTGAAGGTCGCCGTTCACCGAAATACGAGGAGCCTTGCCATTGCGGCCGGGCCTGAAGTCCCCCAACTTGGTTTGTCTCGGTTTGGAAACGACGAAAA
>DATFKV010000436.1:0-5397 GCA_035268465.1 Cryomorphaceae bacterium
AAATCATCTGAACGCACCGGAGCGACAGTCCGTGATTCTGCAGGCTTGGTTTTCGAGTTGAGTATAGCCAGGCGCTTATCCCTTTCATTCACAAAATTCATGTACTCGTGAAAGATGTATAAAATCAGTCCCGCTAATATGAGTGTGGGTACAGACTCGATTAAAACAGTTATCAACGTTTCCATAATCTGATGATTTAGTCTTTATAAATAAGGTATTTAGCACGAATGGTGTCGAACTCCTTCAAGCTCTCCTGCCAACCTTCTCGAATGGTTGGCAAATCAATTCCGTCAATTATCTCTTTTCTCAACTGATCGGTCCCTGCAAGTTTATCGAAGTATCCGCTTTCCAAAAAGAAATCTTTTGGATCGTTCGTTTCTTCATACATTCTTACGAGCCAAGTGAGATCAAGTTGTGACAATTCGGCTGGTTCTGATATAAAAGATGAGAGATCATACCCGCGGCAGGTCACACCTTGGTGTTTCGGATTGGTCGAAGCACCCTCTTTTGGCTCAGGAATAAACACAAAATCTCCACTTTTATTACCAGGTTCCCCAATTATGGTAAACGGTTCATCCGTTCCTCGTCCAACACTAACCTTCGTTCCCTCAAACAAGCAAAGTGAGGGATAGAGGTAAACGGACTCCATGGTAGGTAAGTTCGGAGAAGGCTTGATTGGGAGTTCATAGTTCATGGATCGTCGGTAACTCAAACAAGGCAATACTGTCAAATCACAAGTTTCAGCTTGGTGCCACCCCTTGCCGTTTAGCATTAGCGCATACTCGCTGATGGTCATTCCATAGACAATAGGCACCGGGTGAAGTCCCACAAAGGATTTAAACTCCTCCTTGAGGACGGGACCATCCGTGTAGTGGATATTCGGATTGGGTCGATCCGCAACAATCAGCGGAATCCCTTTTTCGGAACATGCTTGCATGACATAATGCAAAGAGGACAAGTAGGTGTAAAATCGCGCGCCCACATCTTGAATGTCAAATAGAACCAGATCAACATCCTGCAGGCTTTCCTCAGATGGTTTCTTGTTTTTACCGTATAGCGAAATGACGGCAACACCTGTTTTACGATCAATTCCATCATCAATTTTTTCTCCGTCAGGTCTGTCGCCTCGGAAACCGTGTTCAGGTGCGAAAACTTTTTTTACTACCACCCCTGCGCTCAATAATGAATCAACCAAGTGCACATCCCCTATTACACCCGTGTGATTGGTCACTACTGCCACCTTGGCATTTCCGATAAGGGACAACAAACGCTCAAAATCATAGATCCCGGGTTGAAGCTCTTCTGTCTTGGGGCTTGGTTCTTCCGACTGTACCGATACTTCGGGAGACATCCCACAGGAAAGGAACAGGTAAATACCCGCAATGAAGAAGGTGAAATTCATACTTTTGCCGGAAAGGAAAGACATACACATTGAATACAGCTCTGTTTATTGCAAAACGATTAATTAAACGGGAAAGTAAGCAAAAAGGTCTTTCCGGTCCGATTGTTCGAATAGCCACCGTAGGCATAGCATTGGGAATGGCTGTGATGATCGTAGCTGTGGCCATTGTCATTGGCTTTCAAAATGAAATCAGACAGAAGGTTATCGGCTTTGGGGCACATATCCAAATCACCAATTTTGGAAGTGGTCAGGGTTTGAGCCAGCCAAAACTTCTATTGGATCAACCGTTTTATCCTTCTCTGGATACATTGGAAGAAGTAGAGAGCATCCACCAATATTCGTTGAAAGAAGGTGTAATCGAAACCAGCGACAATATCCAAGGCATTATCCTGAAAGGTGTTGCAGAGGATTACAATTGGTCTTTTTTCGAAAAGAACCTCAAAGAAGGGAGCATTCCGAATTTCGCTAAGGAAGAATCAAAGGACCAACTCATACTATCCTCCTTTTTGGCAGGACGACTCCAAACGGGTCTGGGCGAAAAAGTGGCAATCTATTTCCGAAATGCCAAAGGAAGTATGAGCCAAAGAAACTTTGAGATCGCAGGGATATATGAAACGGGTTTGCAAGATTTGGACGAGCAATTTGTACTGGGACATATTGATCAAATAAAAAAGATCAACCAATGGGGACTTGAGGCAAACCTTAAAATGATAGGTTGCGAAGAAGGAAAAGTAATTCTCAAAGGTTTTGGTTTCGGAGGAAAAGGGAGATCAAAGCTGATATGGAGTGCCGACTCTCTCCGAGGCGAAGGTCCCCATGAATTTTGTCTAAGGGGAGACACCACGATTTATGTCGTAGCCAGAGAAAAAGGGACTCTGTCTGATACCGCCTTTTTTCGATTTGATCCGGGAGATCCTATCGGTTCGGAATGCAAATGTCCTGATGAATCAGAAGTAGAAATCACCACTTCGGGTGGAAGTGCTCAATACTATACGGGTGGTTTCGAAGTGATGCTGAGCGACTACCGCCAGCTTGGAAAGATGGAAGAAATCATTTACAAACACCTGAATTACAACCTGCGAACTACCACCATTCGACAAAAGTCGCCCGAGATCTTCAATTGGCTTGAAATGCTCGACCTGAATACTTTTGTAATCATCACCCTGATGATTCTCATTTCCGTGATCAATATGACTTCGGCTTTGTTAATCCTTATAATGGAACGAACGTCTATGATTGGGATACTGCGCGCGATCGGTGCCTCGGCACAAACCGTTCAGAAAATTTTTCTCTACCAAGCCGGTTACATCATAGTAGCAGGTATGGTGGTAGGAAATGCCATCGGCATAACGTTTTGCCTCCTTCAGCGCGAATTCGGGTTTTTAAAATTAGATCCGACCAATTACTATGTATCAGAGGTTCCCATTTTACTGCGCATGGATTATCTTCTAGGCTTGAATGTAGGAGTTTTCCTCATTTGCATACTCATGATGACACTACCTACATTGGCCATTAATGGCAGACAACCAGCGAAGGCCATTCGCTTTAATTAAGTCCTTACCTTTGCAAAAAAATTGATATGAATCACCCCAAGATATACAACAACATCCTGGAAACCATTGGCGAAACCCCAATGATAAAGCTCAACAGGATAGCCGCTCACATTCCCGCAAAGATCTATGCCAAAGTAGAGTACTTCAATCCCGGGCACAGTACGAAGGACCGGATGGCTTTGCAGATGATTGAAGATGCCGAAAAAGAAGGAAAGCTCAAACCGGGTGGAACGGTAATCGAATGTACTTCAGGAAATACGGGGATGGGATTGGCATTGGCCTGTATTGTAAAGGGATACAAACTCATTTGCACCTTAAGCGATAAGCAAAGCAAGGAAAAGATGGATATTCTTCGGGCGATGGGTGCCGAGGTGATTGTGTGTCCTACCAATGTAGCACCGGATCATCCCGAATCGTATTACAGTGTAGCTGAAAAATTGAATAAAGAAATTCCAAACTCCTTCTACCCTTTTCAGTATGATAACCTTAGCAATCGAAAGGCTCATTATTTAGGTACGGGGCCTGAGATTTGGGAACAAACGGAAGGAAAAATAACTCATTTCGTAGTAGGAGTAGGTACCGGAGGCACCATATCGGGAGTAGCGCAATACTTGAAGGAGAAAAATCCTGACATCAAAATATGGGGTGCTGATAGTTATGGGTCAGTTTTCAAAAAGTACCACGAGACGGGAGAGTTTGACGAAACCGAAATCTACTCTTACATCACCGAAGGAATTGGTGAAGACATTCTGCCGAAGAACGTAGATTTCAGCCTCATTGATCATTTTGAGAAAATTACGGATCGAGACGGTGCGCTTTATGCTAGAGATTTGGCTCGAAAAGAAGGATTGCTGCTGGGATATAGTTGTGGTTCTGCGTATGCCGTAATTGAGCAAATGAAACACGAACTTACAGAAGACGATGTAGTAGTGGTTCTATTTCACGATCACGGCTCACGCTATGTCGGAAAAATCTATAATGACGATTGGATGCGCGACCGCGGATTTTTAAATGTGCTGAATAAAAGTGCCCTCGATTTGGTCAACAAACACATACACGAACCTTTGGTAACGGTAGGTTCGGGTGAACCAATGAGCAATGCGATAGCCAAAATGAAGAAATACGATATTTCTCAAATACCGGTTAAAGACAACGGCTCGTTTGTGGGATCAATCGATGAAAGAAAACTCTTTGAACTCATTAGCGATGGCGTAGATACCACGCAGATAAAGGTGAAGGATGCCATGAACAAACCTTTTCCCATGGTGGATAGCAACGAAGAAATTGGGTCTCTAAGCAAACTCATCAATAAAGAAAACTCGGCAGTGGTGGTAAAGATTGATGAAGACAATTACCACATCATTTCGCGTCATGATCTTATCTCTTCTTTGCAATAGCCATGAGAATTCTCGACCAAATAGGAAGAGAATTACAACTGGATCAAGCACCGCATCGGATGGTTTCGCTTGTACCTTCCATTACGGAATTAGCACACGATCTGGGCTATGATGTTATTGGAAAAACGAAATTCTGCATTCATCCCGAAGGTTTAGAATCGGTTACAGTGGTGGGCGGAACCAAAAATGTGAAGGTTGAGGTGGTCCAAAAACTCAGCCCGGATTTGGTTGTAGCCAACAAGGAGGAAAACACAAAAGATGTGGTTGATGCACTTATTAGAGCGGGCCTACCCGTTTTTGTGAGTGACGTCTCTACACTCGATCAAAGCCTTGACCTAATTAACCTGTTGGGACAAATTGGTGGATTTCAAAGGAGGGCTGAAGAGCTGATTGGCGTCATTGCAAACGGACTAGAGTCTATTCCATCTCTTGAGCCGCGACTCAAAGCGCTCTACCTTATTTGGCAAAAGCCATATATGGCTGCGGGTGTAGATACTTACATTTCAGATTTAATGGCTCATCTGGGTATGGTCAACGTCATGTCAGTTTGGGGTGAGCGAGGACGACGGTATCCTGAAGTAGACAGTGATCAACTGAAGGCATTGAATCCCGATCTCATACTCCTTAGCTCGGAGCCTTTTCCCTTTAAGGAAACCCATTGCAAATTGATCAGAGAAGAATTTGGCATACACACCTTCCTTGTTGATGGGGAATGCTTTTCTTGGTACGGCTCGAGACAAGCAAAATCGATAGACTACCTCAAGGATTTTTCACGTCTTTTAAGTAATTACGACAAAAATTGAGATGGTTCCTTTTCATTCTTGCCGGGTTAAAACAGTAGCTTTATCGCGATGAAAATGCGCATCCGACTGCGAGTAGTCATCACTTCGGTGATTTTTTCGCTCACTTCTTTTGTTCTTCAGGCCCAGAAAGTAGGCTTGGTTCTGAGCGGAGGTGGAGCGGCGGGCTTGGCGCATATTGGTGTCATCAAAGCGCTCGAAGAAAACAATATTCCTATCGATTATATAACGGGTACCTCAATGGG
>DATFKV010000437.1:0-3756 GCA_035268465.1 Cryomorphaceae bacterium
CATAATGATGGTTCGACCGGTCAATTTTCGGTTCAACGAAGAGACGGCCAAGAATAATTATTACCAAAAGGTACTCGAGGGCTTGGATTCGGCTAAAGCCAATGAACTGGCAGTTGCAGAGTTTGATGCCTTCGTGGAGAAATTGCGCGGTCATGGAATTGATGTGGTGGTTTTTCAAGACGACGAATTTCCGTCAACACCCGATTCGATATTCCCGAATAACTGGGTGTCCTTTCACGAGGACGGCAGAATAGCTACCTACCCGATGTACGCCGAAAACCGTCGCGGCGAAAGACGCGAAGAAATGTTTGAACTACTAGCCGATGATTTCGGATTTCATGTAGAAGAAATCGAGGATTTCAGCGGCTTTGAGTCCGAAGGAATTTTCTTGGAGGGGACGGGAAGTATGATTCTCGACCGGGAGAACAGGATCGCATACGCTGCCATCAGCCTGCGTACCGACATCACCGTACTGGAAACTTGGTGCGAAAGATTTGACTACGAGTACGTGGCCTTTACGGCAAATCAAACCGTGAATGGCGAACGCTTGCCCATTTACCACACCAACGTGATGATGTGTCTGGGACGCAACTTCAGCGTGATTTGCCTGAACTGCATCGACGACAAGACAGAGCGAAACGATGTGCTCGATTCCTTAAAAAAGACGGGAAAGAAAATTATTGAGATTTCGGAAGCGCAGAAAGAGCACTTTGCCGGAAATATGCTGAATGTGGCCAATAAGGAAGGCAAAGAGTTTTTGGTGATGAGCACAGCCGCTTACTCAAGCTTGCGTCCCGATCAAATTGAAGCCATCGAAAAACACGCCACTATTATCCATAGCTCGTTGGATACCATCGAAGCGCTGGGCGGCGGAAGTGCCCGCTGCATGATGGCCGAAGTATTTTTACCGAAAATCGAAAAAAATGATTGAGAATTATCTCGCGGCGATGTGCGCCGAAGGAGTGAAAGCACTTTTTGATGTAGAGGTCTCACCGGAGGATATTCAAGTGCAGCCTACTCGAAAAGATTTCGACGGAGAGCTGACCATTGTGACATTTCCCTTGGTGCGTTTTGCCAAAAAGTCGCCTGAAGAAACAGGTAGTGCCTTGGGGGAATACCTTCAGTCCAGAATGACGGAGGTAGCTTCATACGGGGTCGTGAAAGGGTTTCTCAACCTCACATTTACTTCTCGGTTTTGGGTCGAGAACCTGCTTTCAGCGAGTCGCAAAGAAGATTACGGCTTCGCCGAAAAAGACAGCAAAGGGTTGGTTACGGTAGAGTACGCCTCACCGAATACCAATAAACCACTTCACTTGGGACACCTTCGAAATATCTTTTTGGGTTATTCGGTATCCGAGATTTTGAAAGCCGCCGGCCACGGGGTGAAGAAAGTTCAAATCATCAACGATCGCGGCATCCACATCTGCAAGTCGATGGTGGCTTGGAAAAAATTTGGTGAAGGGGAGACGCCGCAGTCTGCGGGAATAAAGGGCGATAAGCTCGTCGGGAAATACTACGTTCTATTCGATCAGCAATTCAAGAAGGAAGTGGCTGAGCGAGTGAAAGAGGGCATGTCTCAGGAAGAAGCCGAGTTGGCCTCACCCATCATGCAGGAAGCAAGAGAAACCTTGCTCAAATGGGAAGAAAAGGAACCTGAAGTTTACGCCCTTTGGGAAAAAATGAACGCTTGGGTATATCTCGGTTTTGACAAGACCTATGACCGAATGGGTGTCGATTTTGACAAGCTCTATTACGAAAGCGTTACTTGGATTACCGGTAAAGCGGTGGTCTTGAAAGGTGTGGAAGACGGCGTTTTCAACCAACGTGAAGACGGATCGATATGGGCCGATCTGACAGCGGATGGTTTGGACGAAAAACTCTTGCTCCGAAAAGACGGAACCACCGTTTACATGACTCAAGATATTGGTACGGCCATTTTGCGTTATCAGGATTTCCCTGAGGTAACTGAAATGGTTTACACCGTCGGAAATGAGCAGGAATACCACTTCAAGGTGCTTTTCCTCATACTACAAAAACTGGGTTATGAGTGGGCGAATAACTGCTACCACTTGTCATACGGTATGGTGGAATTGCCGGAAGGCAAAATGAAATCGCGTGAAGGCACCGTGGTAGACGCCGATGACATTATGCAGACCATGGCCGACACGGCGAAGGAGCTGACCGAAGAATTGGGAAAGCTGGAAGGAATCGAAAAAGCCGAGAAAGAAAGACTTTATGAGTCCATCGGAATGGCCGCTCTCAAGTATTTTCTTCTAAAGGTAGACCCCAAGAAAAATATGCTCTTCGATCCGAAGGAAAGCATCGATTTCAACGGGCATACGGGACCATTCATTCAGTACGCCCACGCCAGAATTCAGTCCGTTTTGAGAAATATCGAAGGCGCATTGGAATTTGATTCGGAAAAGATTCTCTTGGATCAGTACGAGCGCCAGTTGCATTTTAAGATCCATTCATTTCCAAAGACCGTTGAAGCTGCCGCGGCGGATTACAGTCCGGCGCTTTTGGCCAATTATACATTCGACTTGGTGAAAGACTTTAATTCCTTCTACCAAAACTCAAGCATCCTGCATGCCGAAACGGAAGATTTGAAAAATTACCGAGCACTTTTGGCGAAGCAAGTCGGAGAGATCATCAAAACCTCGATGGCGTTGATGGGCATTGAGGTGCCGGATAGAATGTAGGTTTGTGATTGCAGTGATCAGTGATCAGTGATCAGAGGTCAGATGTAAGAGGACAGATGGCAGTTTTCAGTGATCAGTGTTCAGTTTGACCATGCCTGAAATTGGTTGTCACCATTGTGTCAAGTGTACTGTTTTGTATTTCATTTCTTTTTCTAGGTTGTTCCGCTACTTCGGGTTTTAACTTTAAAGTATCGTGTTCATTATTCTTGTTGTTTTCCAATGGTTCTCTGCACTGCAACGGAGATTGTTTTCCCGGTACTTTTTCTTTTTTTGGTATGGTGATCCTTGACTGCCAAAGCACTGAAGGAGCGCCGATACTCAGCCGAGGGTGAAGCCCTTGGAAGCTTGGACAAGTGATTGTGTTTTGGCGTGTATTTTTTCCACCGGGAAAAAATCATGTCAAAACATATCTTGAATTACTCCTTTCTCGCTTCTTGTCTCAATACCCATTACCCACTACCCGAACATTCCTGCCCGTTCACACGAAATTCTCAGTTCTCAATAAATATCCCTCACAGAATATTAACTTTGCCCACCCAAAATCAGCGGTTTTATGTTCGAAAATCTCAGCGATAAAATTGACAATGCGTTTAAGGTATTAAAAGGCCAAGGTCAAATTACCGAAATAAACGTTGCCGAAACGCTCAAAGAAGTACGACGTGCTTTGCTCGATGCCGACGTCAACTACAAAACGGCGAAGGACTTCACCAACGAGGTAAAGGAAAAAGCACTCGGTCGCAATGTGCTTACGGCGGTGAAACCTTCCGAACTCTTGGTAAAGATTACCCATGAGTCGCTCGTAGATTTGATGGGTGGAGAGCAGGAAGAAATTGACCTCAAGGGAAATCCTGCCGTGATCCTGATGTCGGGTCTTCAAGGTTCGGGTAAGACCACCTTCTCGGGAAAATTGGCCAACTACCTGAAGACCAAGAAGGGAAAGAATCCATTGCTTGTAGCTTGTGATGTGTACCGTCCCGCGGCCATCGATCAGCTACACGTAGTAGGCGATCAAATAGGAGTGGAGGTTTTCTCCAATAAAGAAGAGAAAGATCCG
>DATFKV010000438.1:0-4337 GCA_035268465.1 Cryomorphaceae bacterium
ACGGCGATAGCTCAGTGTACGACACCATGGTGCGTATGGCTCAACCTTGGTCTATGAGGTACATGCTCGTAGATGGTCAGGGTAACTTTGGCTCTGTAGATGGTGACAGTCCGGCAGCAATGCGTTATACCGAGGCACGCCTTCAGAAAATAGCTGAAGAGATGCTTTCGGATATCGACAAAGAAACGGTGGATTATCAACTCAACTTTGATGATTCCTTAAAAGAGCCTACCGTTTTACCCACGCGCATACCAAACTTATTGGCAAATGGCGCCAGCGGTATTGCTGTGGGAATGGCTACCAATATGCCTCCGCATAACCTTACCGAGGTAATCGACGGAACGGTGGCTTACATCGATAATAGAGATATAGACATCGCCGGGCTCATGGAGCATATCAAAGCCCCGGATTTTCCCACAGGGGGAACTATATACGGCTACGAAGGGGTGAAGCAAGCATTTGAGACGGGCCGTGGTCGAGTGGTGATGCGTGCTAAAGCGAATATTGAAGAAATCCGCGAGGGAAGAGAGGCTATTATTGTAACTGAAATCCCATACCAAGTCAATAAAGCGGAGATGATCCGCAAGACAGCCGACCTGGTAGTCGACAAAAAAATTGAGGGAATTAGCGATATTCGAGATGAGTCGGACCGCAAGGGAATGCGCATCGTTTACGAATTGAAGCGAGACTCTATTCCAAATGTGGTGTTGAATAAGCTGTATAAGTACACAGCTCTACAGACTTCATTTTCAGTAAACAATATTGCTTTAGTGAAAGGTCGTCCTGAGATGTTGAATCTCAAGGATATGATCTCCAATTTCGTTGAGCATCGCCACGATGTGGTGGTTCGCCGTACACAGTACGAGTTGCGAAAAGCAGAAGAGCGTGCTCATATATTGGAAGGGTTGCTAATCGCTCTTGACAATATTGACGAGGTAATTGCCCTGATTCGAGCTAGCGATAACCCGGAAGAAGCCCGCAATGGTTTGATGGAGAAATTTGAATTGACGGAGATTCAAGCCAGAGCCATTCTCGATATGAGATTGCAGAAGCTTACAGGTCTGGAAAGCGAAAAGATTCGCGAAGAACATGCAGACTTGATGAAGTTAATCGACCATTTGCGCAATGTCTTGAGCGATGAAACCTTAAGAATGCAGATCATCAAGGACGAGTTGATTGAAATAAAAGAAAAATACGGCGATGAGCGCCGCTCTGTCATTGAATACTCTGCAAGCGAGATGAGTATTGAAGATTTGATTCCCGATGAAGATGTGGTGATCACCATCTCTCACTTGGGATATATCAAGCGTACGTCTTTGAGCGAATACAAAACGCAAGCGAGAGGTGGAGTTGGTTCACGCAGCAGCAAGACACGAGACGAAGATTTCTTGGAACACTTGTTTGTGGCTACCAACCACAATTATCTCTTAATCTTTACCGAGAAAGGAAAATGCTTCTGGATGCGGATTTTTGAGGTTCCCGAAGGTTCCAAAACATCCAAAGGAAGAGCCATTCAGAACTTGATCAACATCGAACAAGACGATAAGATCATGGCTTACATCAATACCAAGGACTTAAGAGACGAAGACTACATTAATGGCCACAACGTGATTATGGCCACCAAGAATGGTGTAGTTAAGAAAACCTCTCTGGAGGCCTATTCGCGTCCACGCCAAAATGGAATTAATGCCATAACCATCAAGGATGGTGACCAACTCTTGGAAGCTAAGCTCACCAACGGAAGTAGTGAAATCATCTTGGCCAAGAAAAGCGGGAAAGCGATTCGTTTCAACGAAGAGAAAGTAAGGGCCGTCGGTCGTACTTCTCAAGGGGTAAAAGGTGTTACTCTGGAAGGGAAAGACGACGAAGTAATCGGAATGGTTTGCATCAATGACCCATCGGTCAATGTTTTGGTCGTTTCTGAAAAAGGTTATGGAAAGCGCAGTGAAGTCGGCGAATACCGAATCACCAACCGCGGTGGTAAAGGGGTGAAAACACTGAATGTTACCGAGAAGACAGGTGCACTGATTGCCATCAAATATGTGACGGATGACAATGATCTGATGATCATCAACCGAAGCGGTTTGACTATTCGAATGAGTGTTTCCGATCTACGCGTTATGGGTAGAGCGACTCAAGGTGTTCGACTCATCAATTTAAAAGGTGACGACTCCATCGCTGCAGTAGCGAAGGTGGAAATCTCTGAAGATGCCGAAGAATTGGCCGAGGATCTGAATGAGGAAAACGAAAACACCGATGATACAGGCACTGAGCCAGCCGATGATGGTGAGGAGTAAATAAAGTTTATTAATCATGAAGCCCCGTTCTGAAAAGATTGGGGCTTTTTTTGTAATGTTAATGTGAACAGATGATATCCGTATAATCATTTTCGCTTTGGTATATGTTGCCGAAAAGGTTAGAAAAAACTAAGTGCCGTGCAAACTGTTGAAATTATGATGAAGAAAAAACACACTGTAGTAGTAGGGGCAAGCCCGAATCCCATGCGTTATTCAAATCGCGCCGTGGAAATGCTCAAATCAGCCGATCATCCCGTTGAAGCGGTTGGACTGAGAGAGGGCCAAATATCGGGCGTTCAAATTACCAAGGAGCTCAAAGTATTTGAGAATGTGGATACGGTTTCTCTTTACGTCGGGCCGCGAAATCAGGATTACTGGAAAGACTACATTAAAAGCTTAAAGCCCAAGCGGGTCATCTTTAATCCGGGAACGGAAAACGACGATTTTCAAGAAGAACTGACCAAAGAAGGTATTGAAGTGGAAGAGGCGTGCACCTTGGTGTTGCTTCAGATGGGCAGTTACTAATCTACAGATTCTTCGATGGCCTCGTTGATTGCCTTTGCGGCAATTCTGATTTCCTCCTCAGTAATGGTGAGGGGAGGAGCCAATCGAAAACTCTCGGGACAGGACAAGAAGTAAAAAGTAATCACGCCCTTCTCGAGACACTTGTCCACAATTTTGTAGACCAAATCAGCCGATTCGAATTCCACGGCGAACATCATCCCGATGCGGCGAACCTCTACGATAGAAGGATGCTTCAACAAATATTCCAAGAGAACTCCTTTTTCTTCTGCCGTCTCCACCAAGCGACCCTCTTCAAGAGCTTTGATATTCCCAACGGCGGCAGCGCAACAAACCGGATGACCGCCAAAGGTGGTAATGTGCCCTAGAATCGGATCTTCTTTCAGACAGGCCATAATCTTATGATCACTCACGAAGGCACCCATCGCCATTCCACCCGCCATGCTTTTGGCAATGGTCAAAATGTCAGGCACGATGCCGTAATATTCAAAAGCAAACAACTTTCCCGTTCGGCCAAAGCCCGTCTGAATTTCATCCAAAATCAATAGCGCTCCCACTTCGGTGCACCGAGCGCGCAAGGCCTGCATGTAGGCTTTACTCGGGATTCGCACACCCGCATCACCTTGAACCGATTCCACAATTACGCCAGCCGTATGTTCATCGATCATGCTCAGATCGTCGATTTCTCCGTAACGCATAAAGTAGACTTCGGGAAGTAGCGGACGAAAAGCGTATTTCTTTTTCTCGTTTCCCGAAATGCTCAAAGCGCCGTGGGTAGAACCGTGATAAGATTTCAAGCAGGAGACCAATTTTCGCCTTCCCGTGTAGCGCTTGGCGAGTTTCATCGCCGCCTCAATGGCTTCCGCACCGCTATTGACAAAATAAGAAGTATTGAGTGAATCGGGTAGGAGAGACTTGAGTTTTCGCGCCAACTCCACCTGTGGGCCTTGGATGAATTCGCCGTAAGGCATCACGTGGAGGTAGCGGTCTACCTGATCTTTTATGGCCTTTACCACCGTAGGATGGCGGTGACCGACGTTGGTCACTGCAATGCCGGAAACCATGTCCAGATAGCTCTTGCCATCGGTATCGTAGATGTAGCAACCTTCGGCGTGGCTGACTTCTATTCCGATCGGAAAAGGAGTCGTTTGCGCTTGGAGTTGGAAGAAATCATCGCGGAGAGACATGGGTGCAAAGATACTGCTTCTACTTATTGGGTTCGATAGTTTCCAAACTCTTCAACATCGTCGGAATCAATTCCGTGACGGTAGGGTGGGTCTGAACGCCGTCGCGCAGTACCTTATAAGAAACGTCGGCATACATCGCCGTGATAAACACCCCGATGATCTCATCACCTCCTATGCCCAAAACCGTGGCACCAATAATGCGCTCGGTCTCGGCATCAATTACCACTTCCATGAATCCCTTGGTTTCGCCTTTTTCCTTGGCCCTGGATATGTCCGACATTTCCATGTGGCCGTAAAGAATGGAATGACCCGCATCCAGCGCTTGGTTGCG
>DATFKV010000439.1:0-4481 GCA_035268465.1 Cryomorphaceae bacterium
GTTCTCCATCTATTGTCCGTTCTCAGCTGGATATTTTTGGCAAGTCTATTTTCATCAGAATCCAAGGCACAATCAATTGCAGTTGTTGAGTGCAATGTAGATCAAACTCCTCATTCCTTGAGAATTGCAGGAATCATTTCAAGTTGGGGATTTATAGATAGAATTGAAGAAAACTTTGTCTCGGGAACCGAGGACAGTTTAATAATAGATATTTTCTTCGATTGGTGCGGACCTCCCGGTTGCTGCACCGTGTATGATACGACCTTTACTTTGGAAAACACATTTCCTTTCTATCTCTGTGTAAATTCTTATGTAGACAGTCTGGGTGTAGAATCTAGTTGTCTTTGGTCAAATGATGACATTGAATTATTCAATACTCTATGTCTGAGTGCTGATCAAATTTTGACGATTGAAGATTATTCCAACAATCAAATGGCAAAGCTCTACCCCAATCCAGCCGATAGAAATCTCATCATCGATTTGTCCCACTTTCAAGACTTGCCAAATTCTTACCTCATTCGAGATTTATCGGGACGTGCTTTATCAGAAGGAAAGCTTAGGGACGAAGTAGAGAGAATAGATGTATCCCGATTGCCGGCAGGTCTGTTAATTTTGGAAATTCAAACTGAAAGCGGCATTTTGAGACAGCGCTTTGTCAAGATGCTTTGAGTTAATCCTCGCCCAAGCGTCGTCCTTCCTTCTTCATTCCTTATCTTCGCGGGAAAACCAAACTCAAATGAAATTCAGAGCAGGTGTCCTCCACGGACAAGAAGTAACCGACCTTTTTAACTACGCCAACGAAAACGATTTTGCCCTTCCCGCGGTAAATGTAATCGGAACCAATTCCGTGAACGCAGTGCTGGAAACGGCTCGAGAAGTAAATTCTCCCGTTATCATTCAGTTTTCCAACGGTGGTGCTCATTTCTTTGCCGGTAAGGGCATCACCTCTGAAGGCCAGAAAGCGGCCATCGCGGGAGGAGTGAGCGGAGCCCTTCACGTGCACGAAATGGCCAAAGCCTACGGTGTCCCTGTGATTCTTCATACCGATCACTGCGCCAAGAAACTCTTGCCTTGGATTGACGGATTGCTCGATGCAGGTGAGAAGTACTACGAAAAAAACGGCCAACCGCTCTACAGCTCTCACATGCTCGATTTGAGCGAGGAGCCGATTGAAGAAAACATCGAAACATGTTCGAAGTACTTTGAGCGGATGAACAAAATGGGAATGACCATTGAAATCGAACTCGGTGTAACGGGAGGTGAAGAAGATGGAGTGGACAATACCGACGTCGATAGCTCAAAGCTTTACACGCAGCCTGAAGAGGTGGCTTATTCGTACGAAAAGTTGAAGGCCATTTCTCCGAACTTTACCGTAGCCGCAGCATTCGGGAATGTTCACGGGGTCTACAAGCCGGGTAACGTTTCTTTGAAACCGATTATCCTCAAAAACTCTGAAGAGTAGATCAAGGAAAAGTTCAACACAGGTGAACAGCCTGTCAACTTTGTATTCCACGGTGGTTCAGGTTCTTCTCAAGAAGAGATCAGAGAAGCGATTTCATACGGAGCGATTAAAATGAATATCGACACCGATATGCAATGGGCTTTTTGGGACGGAATCAAAAACTACTACCAGAGCAATGAGGGCTATCTCCAAACGCAAATCGGAAACCCTGACGGAGCAGATAAGCCGAACAAGAAGAACTACGATCCACGCAACTGGTTAAGAAAAGGAGAAGAGAGTTTTATCAAACGTTTGACGCAGGCTTTTGAAGACTTGAATTGCATGAACCGCAATCAGTAGTTTGCGTCTAAGGACATCGCTATCTGCGTTTCTCTTGTCGTGTAATCAGTCATTGACCTGAGTCAATTCCCTGCCTGATCGGCAGGCAGGCTTGAATTTTGCTCCTGCAATGGGCTTGCTAATAAAAGCGCTAATTCAGTAACTCCACAACAAAACTAAAGGTTCAAGATTTGGATTATACAAATCATTCAGTGATTTTGAGTCTAAAGTGGAAGCAAAATTTTTCACCTAGTCCCGAAGGGACGACTCATCAAAACATCGGGGGCAACCCGATGTCAATGAACGACAAAGGATGGAACACCGCAGGTGTGGCTAAAATAAATAATGAACGAGTTGTACCTTGATAAGTAATACTCGAATAATCAAACTGACCTACCATGTTTCCACGTATAAACTTCCAAGAAACCGAAGCGCACAAGCAATTGCAGCGACACGCAGTGAGAATGAAAAACGTCCACCTGCGCGAGCTCTTTGCCGATGAAGAACGCTTCAATAAATACACGAAATGCTTCGAGAATATTCTGCTCGACTATAGCAAAAACCGCATCGACGAATCGGTAGTGGAGCAACTGCATCAGCTCGCAACCGAGTGCAGGCTCGGCGAAGCCATCGAATCTTTCTTCACGGGCGAACACATCAACGAAACCGAAGACCGCGCGGTAATGCACACCGCCCTTCGCCATCAAGGAGAAGAGCCGGTGATGATAGACGGAAAAGACGTCATGCCTGAAGTGCGCCAAGAGCTGGCACAGATGAAGAGCTTTTCGCACGAATTAATCAGCGGCGAGTGGAAAGGTTATACCGGCGAAGAAATCACCGATGTGGTAAATATTGGCATTGGTGGTTCAGACTTGGGCCCCGTGATGGTAACCGAAGCCTTGAAGCCTTACTCTACCAGACTGAAGTTGCACTTTGTCAGCAATGTTGATGGATCTCAAATAGCTGAAACACTTAAAAAACTCAACTCGGAGACGACCTTATTTATTATCGCTTCGAAGACATTCACAACTCAAGAAACAATGACCAACGCCCGCACGGCGAAGGCGTGGTTTCTAACAAATGGAGGTTCCTCTCCCGATGTAGCGAAGCACTTTGTGGCTCTATCCACCAATGCGAAAGGAGTTTCAGAGTTTGGAATTGATACCGCCAACATGTTCCAATTTTGGAATTGGGTAGGAGGAAGGTACTCTCTCTGGTCGGCTATTGGATTATCTATTTGCCTCGGAATAGGCTACGATAATTTTGAAAAGCTCCTTCAGGGAGCAGCTGCCATGGACGAACATTTTCGAAAGGACAAGTCCAATAGCATGCCCGGAATTTTGGCGCTGCTTGGGATTTGGTACAACAACTATTTCGGTGCGGCCAGCCATGCCATCTTGCCCTACGATCAATACATGCACCGCTTCGCGGCCTATTTTCAGCAAGGCGATATGGAGAGCAACGGCAAGTCGACCACTCGGAACGGGGAGAAGGTAGACTATGAGACCGGTCCGATTATTTGGGGGGAACCCGGCACCAATGGCCAACACGCATTTTACCAATTGATTCACCAAGGAACCAAATTGATTCCATGTGATTTCATAGCTCCCGCCATGAGTCAAAATCCGATCGGCGATCATCATCCGAAGTTGCTTGCCAATTACTTTGCTCAAACGGAAGCTTTGATGAAAGGGAAAACGGAAAATGAAGCCCGTCAGGAATTGGAGGCGTCAGGTTTATCGGGCGAAGCTTTAGAGCAAATTCTTCCGCACAAAGTATTTCCGGGAAACCGACCGACCAATTCTATTCTGGTAAAGGAAATTGACCCGCACACTTTAGGCAGTCTCATCGCCATGTACGAACACAAGATTTTTGTTCAAGGTGTTATTTGGAATGTTTTCTCTTTTGATCAATGGGGAGTTGAGCTTGGTAAAGTTCTGGCAAAAAAGATTCTTCCCGAGCTCGAAGGAGACGAACCTGTAAGTTCTCACGATGCCAGTACCAACGGACTCATCAATGCATACAAAGCCATGAGGAGCTGATGGTTCATGCTTTAACTTCGTAACCTAAGTTTTTTCATCGCGTAAAGCAGTTTGCCCTTGAGGCGCTAACAAACTTGTTTTACTATGAAAAAAACTTTACTTCCTTTAGCATGCATGGCTCTTGGAACTGCCGCTTATGCGCAAGTAGAAAACGGTGATTTTGAGAATTGGGATAAACTGATTCTGTTCGAACAACCATTTATGGAGTTCGGTGCCATGAGTTCAAATTACGAAATATTCGTCGAGAGCGGTCAAACCAATGTCACGAAAGTGGAGCATGAAGACGGTTTCGCCGTGAGGTTAGAAAATATTGCCTTAGCAGAAGAGGTCGCTCCGGCTTTTTACCTTTTGGGAGGCACGCCTGATCAAGACGGTGAAGATCTTGTTTTCCCCGGTGGGGTTGCTGCTTCTGATCCTAACGTAACGGGTATTTCGGTAGATATGGCTTATGATTTCCCGGGTGAATCTTCCGGGTTTGTGATCGTGCAATTCAAGCTGGACGGGACACCCGTTGGTACCGGAAACATGGGTATGGGTACCTTCTTTTTTCCCGTAAGCGGACAACAAGGATGGGAAAACGAAGTCTTCGATTTCGGGACCACCATCGATACCCAATACGATAAAGTAGTGATCGGCTTTGCCACTGCAGATTTAATAGG
>DATFKV010000440.1:0-2938 GCA_035268465.1 Cryomorphaceae bacterium
TCCTATTGAGATATCATCCGGTATGGCACCGTAGCGAACGTAATCAATTGAAGTGGTGTCTTGATTGTATAGACCTACTTCTTCCCCACCTGCATTCAGACCAAACGCAGCATGAAAAAGTCCCTGCTCAGGTTGGTTATCACACCACACCACGACTACTTCACCGGAAGGCAAAACAAAATCAGGGAAAGTAAATTTCGTTCTGTTGCCGTGATTATCAGAGAGGAAGATTCCCTCCATATTGATCTCTTCATCAGAGGCATTGTATATTTCAATCCAATCATCAAATTCGCCGAATTCATCGGCACCGACGTTGTCATTTCCCGCGACTACCTCGTTAATTACCAGTTTTCCAAAGAAAGGCTCACACTGAGCTTTTGATTCCGACTGTAGCATGAATAAAGTCAGACTAAGACCAAAAAAATAAATTTTCTTCATGCAGCGAAAATATACAATCCGCTGAGAGAAAGCCAACGAGTGAATAACTAAAATCAGGGCCTGATTGGAAAGCAGTTCCGCACTACGGTTGAAGATGAAGTTGCTTGTCTATGATTCTCTCTATTTAATAAGCAGCAAATCGGGCCGGCAGGATTATCTCCCTGCGGACAGTGATCCTGTGAGGGGGGAGAGACAAAAGAAAAATGCAGATCGCCTTCGTCGATCTTGCTTTTTTCGTTTCAAAAGGTGCTTGAAAGCGAGCTTTCGCACCTTTTGAAACGAAAAAAGCCAGCTCTCGCTGGCATTTTTCTTTTGTCGGGGTGGCAGGATTCGAACCTACGACCTTCCCGCTTTTCAGCGGGACGCGACTACACATGGGTTTCAAGCCATCTTTGGATTCCTCTTCTTTTGATTTGCCTCTCAAGTTTCATGGCTTCACTTCGACACGACGAAGGCACGGTTCGAACAACCGTCCACGGCACCCCTCTCTTTGTAGACTTTGATCGACCTTGATTATGGCGTTCTATACGATCATCTATATCTGAAGAAATACCAACGTAGTACTGACCTATCGATTCGCTGTATAAAATATAGACGAACATGCTCTAAAGGAAATAAAAAAACCCGACAAAATATGTCGGGCTTTTGGTGGTCGGGGTGGCAGGATTCGAACCTACGACCTCCTGCTCCCAAAGCAGGCGCGATACCGGGCTACGCTACACCCCGAGTTTTTTTTCAAGAGTACTCGAACTCTTAACGGCGATTTTGGCTTAAGACCTTCCCGCTTTTCAGCGGGACGCGATACCGGGCTACGCTACACCCCGAACTGGAACAACGCGTGTTCCGTTTTGGGAGCGCAAATATAGAAACCTTTTTATCCGATTCAAAGGAATTGTATTCTGAATTTAGATGCAAATTTGCCAAATGAATCGACTTACAGGTGTAGCTGTTCTTATGATGCTCGCGAGTTGCTCAGGAGAGACTAGCTATGAGAGTTTTATAAAAAACTACAGCGATCGCGAAATTAATGTGCTACTCTATAACAATGGATTTCCACGGGGAGATACACTTAGACTGACTCCGAATTCAACCAAATCAATTTCTCGAGGGAGTTCCGATCAAGCTGAAGAAGAAGAACCCGATTGCGCGGAAAGAATCGATTCGGCATATGTTGAAATCACGGGTGGTGGAACACTTGAAAAAGACATTTCAAACGGGGCCAACTGGGAGGTTAAAACAGACCAAACTCAAAGTATTCCCAGAAAATTTGATCATGAGTGTACTTTTACAATCAACGATTCCGATATTGCAGATTAATGAATCCGCATCGATCAAGTTAACAGGAGCTACGATTGTATTCTTACATAAAAAGAAATGGGGCTACTCAATAGAATTTTAGGCAATGCCAGTGAAGTATCCATTGAGAAACTTCAAGAGAAGTATGGTCAACTTCTGATCGACCAAGAGGAAATTGAATTGGGCTTTATGCTCGTTCGTGATACCTACATATTCACAACCAAGAGGTTGATCTTAATCGACAAGCAAGGGCTGACGGGGAGTAAAGTGGAATACCTTTCATTACCCTACAAAAGCATTTCCCGCTTTTCACTCGAAACATCTGGGACGTTTGATCTCGATGCCGAACTCAAGATTTGGATATCCAGCGCCGATACACCTGCCATCAGCAAACGATTTAATAAGTCGGTGAATATTTACAAAGTGCAGCAGTACTTGGCGGGGAAGGTGCTCTAGAAAAGTGAACACCGAGAATATTTCCAACTTTAATTTTCAATTCGATGTCCTTTCACCTAGTGAGACTTCTCATTTCTCTTTCCATCTTTTCATTTCTGATAGGTTGCTCAAAAAGCAATCCGCAAGCATCAAGACAAATAACAAATGGAATCACGGTGCAGCCAATTGATGATGAAGAGGCTTTGAGCGATGCGTTGCATCAGTTCGATGAAGTCTATGTCTTCCTCAGTGCCGATTGGTGCTACGGCGGAAAGCTCACCTTTCACAATGCAGTCTTTCCATTCTTGGATGAGCTGAAAAAGCGAAATATCCCCTTGGTTGTTGGCTACATTGGAAATATCAATGCCTATGAATTCAGCAGTTTGGAATCCGATTATCCATTTGTCATTTATCACTTGAAATCTTCTTGGCCCGACATGGGCTATTTTGACAAAAAAAGACTTTCAGGTATTGTTGATGAGTTAGATGAATCCTATAAATTACAAAATAAAGTTCCGCTTTGTTTGCTTTTGCGGAATGGTAGGGTAGTGTCGGAGATGAATTTGGGAAAATTGGTGGAGGAAAATGATTTTTAGGTGAACCGACAATACTCATTGCAGATAGATCCAAGGGGTCAAATAGTCCTTGGATTCTGACTTCTCTATACTGACTGTCTGACCTCTGATTTGTGTTACTAGAAGTTCCAAACCCGAAAACGCTACTGCGTTTTCGGGTTTTTTCATGCTTGGAAGTGCTCGAGCGAGCTCGG
>DATFKV010000441.1:0-2771 GCA_035268465.1 Cryomorphaceae bacterium
AATATTTCACTTTCCACGATACCTTCCCAATCAACCCTAGTCTAAATTGCTCATTGCCCATTCTTAATTTTCAATTCGTATTTCACTTCTCACCAACACATTCCCAACCCACCCCAATCTTAATTGCTAATTGCCCATTGCCCATTGCTAATTGCCCATTGCCCACTACCCACTGAAAACTGACCTCTCACCGCGTTATTTTATCCAGTTTTTTTCTTTGACCAACGCCACCAAGTGAACATTTGATTTGGCTCCCGTTTTTCCGCGAACCCTCTTAAGGTGGTTTTGCACCGTCGTTGGACTGATGTGGAGACCCTCGGCGATGGACTCAATATTGCTTCCGTTGGTGAACTTTTTGACCACCTCCCGCTCGCGTCGAGACAGGTCGGGCAAAGGCTCTACCTTGCGATGGACCCGCAGGTTGATCGCCGACCGGCCATCGTACAAATGCATCAATGACAAATGCTGATCGGTGTCTGATTTGAGCGCGTCGATATCGGTAAAAGCACAGAGGTATTCCACGGCTTCGTTCGTCATCGTATACGGAACACGTTGGTACAAAAACTGCTTGAACCGTCCGTACTTGCTTTTGAGGCGAAAGTTGTAACGGGTCTTGTAATTCCATCGCTCCTTCATCGAGACCGTTTGGTAAAAAGCTGCGGCCGCTTCTTCAAATTCTTCCACGGCGGCTTGGTCGTCGGGATGGATCAAATCGAGAATGAAGTCCAAGTCGACACCTTCCGGCTCGTAAGCCAAAATATCAGTGATTCCTTTGCTACAGAGCCTCGTCTGATTGGTTCGGGGAGTGTGGAGGAGGTAAAAGAAATTTCCCGTCTTAAACATCTCCAACAGGGTGTCAAACTTTTGGATTTGACCGGGGAAGCGAGCGTCAGGACGACCTTGAAGCTTCCAGCGCCTTTCGGCCAAATCAAAGATCAGCTTCTCCATCCTAAGCCTGTATTAGAATGAAATACACGCGGGAATCCCATCGAAATGGGGTACGACAAATCGTTGAACTTTAAGCGGATTTCGGAGGTTGTACGTTGAATGGTCAAATGGGGTTGGTTAAACCGTTAAAGCTTGTAATATATGGAATACTAGGTTTTTTGCCAAAGGTCTATTGGGCGTTTTTTTCAAAAAAAACAGGACGAATGAACCCAAGAGCGTCCGAATGACCAGGGTAAAAATTGGCCGAAAATGGCTATTGACATTGAACTGCAGCCCTGCCATCTTTGTACTGTATTACTGAATCAATTGAGAAACACAGCTGAGAGAATAGCTAACCAAACCTCGCTTTTTTTGACTCAGCCGATATGCTTTCTCTGCCAAACGCATACACGATGGTTAAAGGAAGGAGCGATATACAAACATCCTTTACAGACTTATAGAAACATCGTTTACACTTTTTAAGTCTTCATTTCAAACAAAATTCGGATACAACCGGCCTGCCGCCTGAAGCCTACCGCGCGAATCATAATCGATCAAACCTCGAATCAAATCCAAATTGGCCAATCAATCGAAGACAGCCGAAAGCCGATGGCCGAAAGCCGGCAGCCCAATTAACCCATAAACAAAACCCTGCCCTTGCCATACAATGATTGTGGTCGATGGCATTTTATTAAATTTGAAAAAGCAACCAATTAACCCACTCAACCAATGAAAACCTCAACCGCCCTCTTTTTACTTTTCATCGCAAACATCGCTTTTGGTCAATGTCCTACCGGTTCGGTCGTGCTTTCAACCCAAGCCGATGTAGATGACTTTGTGGCAAACTTTCCCAACTGCACCCAAATTGATGGTAATCTAACCCTCGGCGGCTCGGTGTTCTTAACCGGCGATGTTCCGCTGGATGTGAGTGGACTCTCCAACCTGAATGAGGTAACGGGAACCTTAAATATTTATACGACCAGCACGCTCAGCGATCAAGATGAGCTTACCCCGGGCTCTTTGGAAGGCTTGGAAAATATATCTTCCGTGCGCAGTTTGATCGTCGGCCTGCCTGCCGGTTCATCTCTCAGCGGATTTCCCGTCGCCTATGAGTCCTTAGCTCCATTAAATGGCATTGAAGGGCAGTTGGACTCTCTCTTCTTTACCGGGTTTGCTTCGTCCGAGCTTCTGCCACCCTTCAGCGGCATTGAAGGCATTGGCTATTACCGCCACGATTATGTCAGGGGAATTGAAAGCACACCCGCTTTTCCCGCTCTCACCTACATGGGAGATATGACGATCACAGGTGAATTCAGCGGTGATGACACCTTATCAACCGTTGTTATTCCTCCACTGCTTACCGAAATTGGTACCAATCCCGATTCTTTCAATTGGCCGTTCGGGGGAATTTTCATCTTCGGAACAGGAGGCCTCACCGAAATAACCGGAGGCGAAAGTCTGACCTATATCCAGGCGGGGTCGATTTCGAATAATTTCAGCCTCAGCGATATCAGTGCCTTCGACATTGTGACCGAAGTCGGAATAAATGGCCTCAGTATCTCATCCTGCCAACCGGTGATTTTTAGTTCTTTCGGCAAACTTGAAACGGTCGAGGCAGATTTTCCGGTAGAATTCGAATTTGCCCTCACGGGCGACTGCAACGAAGAAATCTTCGAATCGGTTGATTTTGGGATTTCATCCGAACTTGCCGATGGTGCGGAAACTTCTTACGAATTGGTGATTACGGCAGATCAGGTCAATTCCATTTCGGTATCCGGGATTTTTACCAATCTGAAAAGCCTGGACCTAAAGTCTGCCTTGGCGAGTGAAATAACGGGTTTCTC
>DATFKV010000442.1:0-2283 GCA_035268465.1 Cryomorphaceae bacterium
TTCAATAAACACGACTTCAAATGGGCCGAAACTCACGCCGCCAAAGTTCGTAAAGACTGTCAGCTATTTTTACAACCCGAATGGGACAAGGCTCCGGCCATGACTCCATTGATCATCGACTACGCTAAAGAAAATCCGAAATGGCGCATATCTCTTCAGACTCACAAATACATGGACATTCCTTGATGAAATTATTCAAGCTCTTCATTCCGGCCCTTTTCCTATTCTCGTTTTATTCCAATGCTCAATCTCAAGACTACACCACCACAGATAAAAAGGCGATTCGTTCTTTCGAGAATGCCATGAATGCTTTCGACGCTAGAAATTACGACTTGGCGCTGGCTTTGATCGACGAGGCCATAGACAGAGAGAAGGGATTTATCGAGGCACATCTTTTGAATTTTGAGGTTTGTACCGAAATGCGGGACTACGAATGCGCCAAAAAATCCTTGCGAAAAGCGATTGCCATTGATCCGGCATTCTATGCGAACGCGCATTTCTTTTTGGGTGCACTAGAGATGAACGACGGCAACTATGAAGAGGCCAAAAGCGGCTTTGAGCGTTTCTTGACTTTTGATCGGATAAATCCCGAGATGAGCGAAAAAGCCAATTCTGAATTGCTGAACTGCAATTTTGCCTTGGAAAAAATTCAGAATCCCGTCGATTTCAACCCCGTCAACTTGGGCGAAAACATCAATAGCCCCTTTCCCGAATACTACCCTACGATTACCGCCGATGATCGGCAAATGATCTACACGCGTCTTATAAACGATCCCGAAGCGTATCGCGGAAAGAACGAAGATTTTTACATGGCTTTTAAGGATGGTGAAAATTGGCGTGCCTCCTTTCCACTCAGTGATATCAATACTACCTACAATGAAGGTGCTCCCGCCATATCCGGCGACGGGCGAGTATTGATTTATACCGCTTGCGAGCTTTTCAGCGAATATGGAGGCAATCGAAGAGGATTTGGTTCTTGCGACCTTTTTATGTCCGAAAGACAGGGCAATCGCTGGTCCCCACCTGTCAATTTGGGTCCCGATGTGAACACCGACGCCTGGGAATCCCAACCCTCACTGTCGGCCGATGGACAAACGATTTACTTTGTTCGCGGTTATCCGACGGCTTCGGGAAACAAAGAGCAAGACATCTACGTGGCCAAGCGAAATACAGATGGAAGCTGGGGCGGAGCGGTAAGACTTCCTCGAACGGTGAACTCCCGCGGAAAGGAGGAATCTGCTCATATCCATCCCGATGGAAAAACCTTGTACTTCTCATCCAACGGACACGTGGGTATGGGAGGACTCGATATTTTCGTCAGTCAGAAAATGTCCGACGGAGAATGGACGGAGCCCGTTAATTTGGGATACCCCATTAACACGCATAAAGACGAAAACAGTCTGCTGGTTTCTCCAAACGGAGAGATCGCCTATTTTGCTTCAAGCCGGGAAGATGGTTTGGGAAATTTGGACATGTACAGTTTTGTGTTGCCCAAAGAAGTAAGACCGACCCCGGTTACGTTTGCTCAAGGCTTGGTAATCGACGCAGAGACCAAGAAGCCGGTTGAAGCCTTGCTTCGCCTCAGCGATGTTTCCTCTCAAAGTCTGACGTCTCAGTTAAAAAGCGACGCGGTTACGGGAGAGTTTTTGATTGCTTTGCCTGCCGGCAATACGTATGCCTTGAGCGTAACTGCCGAAGGTTACCTCTTCCATTCTGAGAAGTTTTCATTGGCCGAAAATAAAACCAATGAGCCTTACGCTTTGACGGTTGAGCTTCAGAAAATCAAAGAAGGAAGTGCCATTGTATTGCAAAACATTTTCTTTGACTTGGATAAAGACGAAATGAAGATCGAATCCCTTTCTGAGTTGAAAGAGCTCGCTGAATTTCTCGAAACTAATCCCGACTTGCGCATAGAGATTTCAGGGCATACCGATAATCAAGGTACTGCTGATTACAACGAGGATCTTTCCTTGCGACGAGCCAATGCGGTGACGAACTACTTGGTTGAAAGAGAAGGTATCGCTACTGATCGCCTCGAAACCAAAGGCTACGGTGCCTCGCAGCCCATCGCTTCAAATGATACCGAAGAGGGAAGGGCCAAGAATAGAAGGACGGAGTTTAAAGTACTCTAGCTAAGACTAAAATCGAGTGCATTTTATGAGAAAAAGGGCTGAATAGTTCAACTTTTGCTGGTATTGGCCAGGCTTGACACAAATTCATCTGCTGTTAAAACGGGTAGTGCGGAAAATCGAAAATCTTTTCCATTTCGCGTTAAAATAACAT
>DATFKV010000443.1:0-5158 GCA_035268465.1 Cryomorphaceae bacterium
CGACAAGAGTAGTTGGTGGGCTTGGCTATAAAAAGCCACGTGACCGGGAGAGTGACCCGGAACAAACAAAATGGTCAATTTTTCCTCACCCAATTTGATTTCCTTGCCGTCATAAAGTTTGGGCTTAGGTGATGGCGTGTAGTCGAGGCCATACATCTCTGCAACTCTCGGCACTGCTGCCAAAACAATTTCTTCTTGTGGGTGAATCAAGGGAGACAGTCCGTAAGTTCGATGAACGAACTCGTTTCCAAAAACGTGATCAATGTGGCAATGGGTATTTAAAAGCAGGGTAGGCTTAAGGCCTTTTTCTTCAATGGTTTTTTGTAATGCGTCTTCTTCCCGTTTCTCGTAACAACCCGGATCAATTATTGCGCATTCGCCGCTTTCCGTCCACAGTAAGTAGGTGTTTTCTTGAAAAGGATTGAAAGTGAATTTTTGAATTTGCAGCATAAATCGATGTTTAGATGCGAATGTAGGGAATTCGAGTTGTTGGCTGTTTTAATGGGGTAGCGATATTTCACTTTCGAAAGAAAATATTCACCCGCTGTTTTAGTTATCTTTATTGATTCAATGCAAATTTCTACCCGTCATCTTATTCTGGTCGCAGCGGTGCTCTTTTCGACACTTGGCAGTAGGGGTCAATTTTACCAAGGGTCGTATCAGGAGTTTGGAAAAAACAGAGTTCAATACAAGGACTTTTTGTGGCAGCAATACCGCTTTGAAGAATTCGACACTTATTTCTATGAAGGCGGTCAGCAACTTGCTGAATTCACAAGTAAGGTCGCTTCAAAAAACATTCATTCACTTGAAGAAGTCTTTGATTATCCGGTAAGGGATAAAATACAGTTTATCGTCTATAACTCTCATTCTGATTTTAAGCAGAGCAACATTGGAATAAACGGAGAAGAAGAGGGAAACATAGGCGGAACGACCCAAATCGTTGGTTCCAAAGTCTTTATTTATTTCGAAGGCGATTATATCAAATTTGAGCAAAACCTTCGAAAGGGAATCGCGAGGGTGCTCATTAATAACAGGCTTTACGGAGGCAATTGGCGCGATGTGATCAAATCATCTACGCTCTTGAATTTGCCCGATTGGTATATTGAGGGATTGATTCTTTACGCCTCACAATCCATTGATGAGGATGCGGGGAATATCATTCGCAATGACGTGATGACGGGGGCTTACGAGAAGCTCAACCGATTGGAAGGCAGAAATGCTGCTTTTGCCGGGTATGCTCTCTGGTCATACATAGCCGATATATACGGTGAAAATATTATTCCGAATATTCTCTACATGAGCGGGGTAAGCCGCAATGTGGAGAGCGGATTTCTTTTTGTTTTGGGTAAATCTCTTGATACCATCACAAAGGAGTTTATTGCATACTACAGAGGCGAGTACGGCTCCATGTCTTTGGAAAAAAATCCAATTCCATTGGAGAATCTCGACATTAAAACAAAGGACAATCGCGTCTATACCACTTATAAAATTAGCCCTGATGGAAGATATGCCGTGTATGTGAGCAATATCTTGGGCCAATATCGACTTTACCTATACGATGTCCTTACCGGGAAAAGAAAGAAAATTCTGAAGGCAGAACACAAGCTCCTTCGAATCCCCGACTTCAGTTTCCCTGTGGTAGCTTGGCATCCTTCGTCGGGAGCCTTTACCTATGCCAAAGAATGGAGAGGGAAGCTAATGCTATGCACATATAATATTGATGACGGAAAAACCACTGAAAGGGAGGTTTTCACTTTGGATGAAATCCTTTCAATGGAGTATAGCCCCAATGGGCAACAGCTCATAATGTCGGCAGTGGATAACGGTCAAACGGATCTCTATCTCTATTACAACATTGGCAACAGACAAGAAAGATTGACCAACGACATCTTCGGAGATTTTGACCCGAGTTTCTCAAAAGATGGTAGCAGAATCATCTTTACTTCAAATCGAACGGATGATACTCTTAGAACCAAACCTGAGCCTATCCTATTGAAACAAAACAGAGACGTATTTGCATTTGATTTAAAATCGAGGTCGCCCTACTTGGAGCGAATAACCGATACGCCCAATTTAATAGAGAAAGACCCCTATCAATACGAGGGAAGAAAATACACCTTTCTAGCCGACTACGAAGGAACTGTGAACAGGTATGTAGCCGTTTATGACAGTGCGGTGAGTCGAATTGATACCACAATTCATTACCGATTTTTTACTGTAGCGGAGCCGCTTACCAATTACGCTTCGGATATTTTGGACTATCAAGTCCACACAAATACCGGTGAGTTCAGTGTATTTACCTTCGCAGACAATGACTATCAATTTTATCACGGAAATATTTCAAATGATGGAGCAGCCGCTCAGTTAAATCCGGAAGAAGGGGAGCCTCTGACGGAAGAGGATCCTTTGATAACCAAGCCACTGAGAAGAGAGGAGCTCGAAGAAGCGGAGCTGATCTTTGTGCCGGAGGAAGAGGAAACACAAGATCAAGAAATTGATATCAATAATTATAGATTCGAGGGCGAGCCGGATTACAGTTACGAAAGAGAGACCATAACCCTCACCGAAGTTCCTTCTGCGAAAGAAGAGTACAGACCGGCAGAGCAAGGTTATACGGTTATGGATACTCTTCCCCTGCCGGGAGCAAGAAATTATAACTTAAACTTCACCACTGATGAAGTATTGGCGCAGCTTGACAACACTTTTATGGCGGAGTTTTATCAGCCACTTTCGGGCCCTGACGGATTGAATCCGGGGTTGAGCGGATTGATTCAAATGGGAGTCAGCGATCTTTTCGAAGATTATAAAATTGTCGGTGGATTCCGCTTAGCGGGAAACTTTGATAACAACACCTTTATGCTGATGGGCGAAGATTTGACTAGGAGGACCGACAGGAGAATACAGCTCTTCAGGCAGCAAAGTCGATTTTCTCCGGACGGGTTTAGTCTGGCTGAAAATGTGACCTATCAGGGTGCGTATCGATTGAGCTATCCCTTGAATGAGGTTTTCAGTATTCGAGGTTCCGGAATGTATCGATACGATGAGTTGATCCTTCTTGCCACCGATCAGTTCAACGCACCACGGCCAAATGAAATTTCGAATTACGCGGGGCTTAAAGGAGAACTGGTTTTCGACAATACGCTGCCAATGGGTCTGAACTTACGCCGAGGAATGCGGTGGAAAGTTTGGGGGGAGTACTATATGGACCCTACCAATACGGATAGAACTTTCATGACCTTTGGTTTGGATTGGAGAAATTATTACCGGATTCATCGCAATTTGATTTTGGCTAATCGAGTCGGATGGAGTACCTCCCTCGGTGCAGAGCGTCTTGCTTTCTTCTTGGGATCGGTAGACAATGTCTTGAATCCCCGAGAAGACAATTCGCTTCCTTTGGATCCCGAGCAAAATTATCAATTTCAAACCCGTGGTTCTCCCATGCGTGGCTTCTTTGCCAATGCGAGAAACGGAAACAGCTTCGCCGTGATAAACAACGAATTGAGGTGGCCGGTATTTAGCTACTTTTTCCAAAAACCGCTGAAGAGCGATTTCCTGGAAAACTTTCAGGTCTTGGGATTCTTCGACGTTGGTTCGGCATGGACAGGACCTACTCCCTACTCAGAGGAAAATAGCTTCAACAGTACTGTAATCGAATCCGGTAACGTAACCATAGAAATTGAAAACAATCGAGATCCTGTGGTCTATGGATACGGCTTCGGATTGAGAAGCAAGTTGTTGGGTTATTTCATTCGCGCTGATTGGGCTTGGGGAGTCGATGACGGCATCACCCTCGACCGCGTATTTTACATATCTTTAGCCATGGACTTCTAATCGGCTATTCTGCCGGAATGTCCTTCAAAAAAAGTTCGAAACATGATCCTTCTTGACGACTTGGCTTCATCAGCAGATGCAGCTTTGGCTGACCTTATTAAAATTCGAAGACACCTCCACGCCCATCCTGAACTTTCATTTCAGGAAGAGAAAACCGCTGCCTACGTATCCGCTCGACTTACCGATCTTGGTATTCCCCACAAGTCGGGAATCGGAGGACATGGTATTGTGGCCGACATTGTGGGAGATCCGGATGGAAAAGTGGTTGCCGTAAGGGGAGATATGGATGCGTTGCCCATTACGGAGTTGAATGAGGTTTCGTACGCCTCCCAAAATAAAGGAGTCATGCACGCTTGCGGGCATGACGTCCACACTACTTGTATTCTTGGGGCAGCCAGAATATTGCAAGCAAAAAAATCTTCTCTTCAAGGAACTGTCCGACTCATTTTTCAACCCGCAGAGGAGCGAATTCCGGGAGGAGCATCTCTAATGATCAAGGAAGGAGCCCTCAAAAAGCCCGACGTTCAATTGATTTTCGGTCAGCATGTCTATCCCGATATGGAGGTGGGAAACGTTGGTTTTCGGCCTGGAATGTACATGGCGTCTGCCGATGAGATCTACATCACCGTGAAAGGAAAAGGAGGTCATGGAGGATTGCCACATAAGTGTATCGACACCATTCTTATGGCCTCTACTGTGGTGACATCCGTTCAGCAGCTCGTGAGCAGAAGAGCAAATGCGGGAACTCCAACAGTGGTTTCCATCGGGAAGTTTATCGGCAGCGGTTCCACCAATGTGATACCCGACGAAGTGAAATTGGAAGGAACCATACGAACGATGAATGAGGAGTGGAGGTTTGAACTGCATGATATACTCAAAGATCTCGTTTCAGGAATTTGTAAATCAATGGGTGGTTCGGCTGAAATTGAAATTAGAAAGGGATATCCCGCTTTGATCAATGATGATGAACTCACTGTCTGGGCAAAGCAAAAAGCCATAGAATTGCTGGGAGAAGAGAATGTTCACGATCTCGACTTGAGGATGACTGCAGAGGATTTCTCTTATTTCGCTCAAGAAATACCGGCCTGCTTCTACCGTTTGGGAACGTCTAATGCCGGAAAAGGATTAGGCGCACCATTGCATACGGGTAAGTTCGACATAGATGAAGATGCCCTTCGAGTTGGCTCCTCGCTTATGGCTACACTAGCTGCTAAAGCCTTGGAAGAATTATAATTTCCGGGCTCAATCCGTCAAATTAAAGTGGGCCATCAGCCTTTTTCGGGGCATAAATTTTAATTTTGCTATCAGCTATCAGCTATCAGCTATC
>DATFKV010000444.1:0-3393 GCA_035268465.1 Cryomorphaceae bacterium
TAGTTTTCCAGCATTTACGGCCAATTATAGTCTCGTCGATGATGGCAATATTATTCCTTTAGACTCAGCCAATTTGACCGAGGCAGAAGTGGCACGAATAGAATCCATAGAACTGACTACCATTGCGAACACTTTGAGTAATGTGGGGTTTTGGCCCATTGAGCCCGACTCTGATGATCCGCTTAACCCTGAAAGCGACGAAGAGCCAACGGACAGTTTGGACATTTCACTCTTGGAGCGCTTTGACTTTGTATTCGTAGGGGGAATATTGACCGTCGACCCCCTGGACTTGGTCATAACACCTCGAGACACTACGTTTATTTACAATGATTCAATCGTCAACCTGTCTTTTGATTACGATTTCAGCACCGACCCCGAATCGGGATTAGTCATCACGGAGTCCGATAGTTTGGCCATAGCATCGGCACTCGTAGTATTACACGAAACTCCCATTCCCTACCGATCTGCCATTGTGAGAGGTACGGCTTTGGTCAATGACTTGGGCGAACCCCTGTTAAACTTGACTACCCTTACCAATAAAGGGTTTTCCGTAACCACCCAAGTAAGACAATCGCGCGGAACTGCATTGGTAAACGGAGAACTCATTGATCCTGAAATATTTTTTGAAGCGGTATCCGTGCAACCGGGAACTGAGCTTTCCTCCAGAATATCGCGCGGTACGGCATTGGTCAACACATTCAGGTTGGTACGGGGAACGGCGTTGGTCAACACGGTAGATTCTACGGGTGCGTTAGTGGACAGCACCTTACTTTCTGACCCGAGTTCTTTGGCCAATTCCACCGGATTTTTGAGTGAATCATTTATCAATGAAGACAGCAATGCGGAAACAATAACCATTTTAGGCGAAAGCGATATTTCGATCCTCTCCGGTGACTCAACCGGAACCGTAGAGACCATTCCGATAAACTTGGTAACGGGCACGACGGTAGGTACTCACTTTTCTCTCCCGGGTGCCTTTTTTACCAATAATTTTAATGTGAAGTACGGCGTTGGTTTGGTTACGATCCTCCCGGATACACTGGAAATCAACATTGACGAAGAATCACTCACCCAAACATACGATGGAAATCCGAAGTCGGTCAATGTTACGGTGAGCCCTGATACCATTCCTTTTGAAATCAATTACGACGGGCAGAGTAGTTTGCCCGTAAATGCAGGAACTTATGAAGTAGCAGTAAACGTATTGGACACCAACTTCGTGGGTTCTCAGACAGCCACACTGGTTATCGAAAAAGTAGTGGGTTCAGTTTCCACGGGAACATTTGTAATCGATGAAGGGGAAGACCTGCCCATGTTTTCGGCATCGTTCTCTGGTTTTATTAATGAAGATGACGAGTCTGTCGTAACGTCATTGACTTTTGAAGTTGTGGACTATAGCGGTGAAGCAGGGGTATATGAAATCATTCCTTCTGCGGAAGCAGAAAACTACACCTTCGAGTCGGTGAGCGGAGTACTTTATGTAAATCCGACCGGAGAAAACACGGAGGCAATAAAAGTAGGTTTCGTTTGCTTTGATCTACTGGAAGAGCCTCTCGAAGGTGGGTTCAACTACATTGGCACCTTTGGATACAGAAACCTGAACGGTACTGCGATTTTCATTCCTGCGGGGGAAAACAACCTATTGACCGGAAATAGTTTTGACGGCAGCAACCTTCCCGAGGAGTTTCTTCCCGGAGATCACTTTTTTACCGTTCCTTTCCAAGCAAGTGCTCCTCTCTTCGCGAGTCCCCTCAGTTGGGTACTTACGTCAAACGGAACGTCTGGTCCTGTAGTTAAAATAGCTGCCGTAACGAACAACAGCTGCGATGACGGAGCGAAGTCAAACAATGGAAGTGACAAAGAAGAAACGGACGACCTCGGTTCAGAATCTACTCGCTTGTATCCAAACCCGAGCAGGGGAATGGTCATGCTGAGTGTAGAGGAAGATTCGGCAAAAATGGAAAGGGTTGAAATCTTCGATCTGATCGGCCGAAAGCATTCATTTGAAGTAACCGGACACTCATCGCAATTTATGGAAATGAATCTTACCGGCTTTTCAGAAGGCATTTACATAGTGAGGATTGAGAAGGTTGACGGGTCTGTGGAGTCGCTCCGGCTTTTGATAAAGAGATAGATAGAAAGTGTATCATTGTGAAGAATACTTATAGTCAGCGCCATAATAGTTAATGCCGATTCATTTATTCATGAGAAAGATCACAAGGAAAGCAAGAAAAAAATGAGAAAGGCGATTGTACTAGTCACTGTTTTTTTGATGGTGCTTCTCGGCTTTGGGCAAAGCAGTGAGATTGATAGTTTAAATCAAGTACTCAAAAAAACTCAAGTTGACAGCTCGAAGGTATTAACCTTGGTGGCTTTGAGTGGAAACTACGCCCGCACCAATCCCGACAAAGCCAAAGAACTCGCTTTAGAGGCTATCGATCTCGCACAGGCAGCCGGTTTTAAACCCGGATTGGCACAGGCCTACAAAGCTGCGGGGATGAGCTATTATTACCAAAACAATTGGATTGATGCACTCATACAATGGGAGCTGGCTCTAGAAGTATATGACTCGATTGACGATTTGAGCGGTGTTTCCAACATGCTCAATAATCTGGGAGCGGTGAATTTCAACGGTGGCGATGACGAGCAAGCCCTGAAGTACTACCTCCAGTCGCTCAAGGTAGCTGAGAAAGCCAATGACAGCCTTCGAACGGTAACTGCTCTGATCAATATCGGGACGGTTTACCTCAACAAGCCCAGTACACACGATCTGGCCTATAAGTACTACCAGAGGGCTTACCCATTGAGTGTAAAGTTGGGCAACCCGGATGCCATCGGGACTTGTGCCGTAAACATGGGGGAAATCTTTTTAGGAAAACCGGATACTGAAATGGCACTGGACTCAGCGCTGTTTTATTTCGAGACAGCACTGGAAACGTACCAAGAGTCAGCTACGGGCAATGTTGCATTCGCGTTAAAAAATATCGGAACGGTCTACGCCCTGCGAGGAGAATTTGAAAAGGCGATACAATACCAAAAAGATGCATTCAACTTTGCCAAAGCCGGCGATGGTCGACTCGAGATGGCCCAGTCGCTGCTGGCTCTTGCTAAAACTTATCAGCTAAAAGGTGATTTGGAAAAGTCCATTTCAGCTTATCAAGATTCATATGATTTGGCGAAAGACATTGGCTCCCTTTACGAAGTTGAAGCGGCATTTGAGGGTTTGGCCGAATCTTATTCAGGCGTTAAAAACTACGAGAGGGCCTATCAGTTTCAGACTTTGGCTAAAAACTATAAGGATACTCTTTACAATTCGGAAATAGATAAAAAACTCCAAGCCCAAACGCTGGCATACGAAATTGAAAAGAAACAAGGTGAGATCTCACTTCTCCA
>DATFKV010000445.1:0-4275 GCA_035268465.1 Cryomorphaceae bacterium
CGGTATCAACAGCGGTGAAATGGTTTGGGGAAATATCGGTTCGGCAGCTCTGCGTAGGCTCGACTACACCGTGATCGGCGATGCGGTAAACGTTTCTGCCCGACTGCAAGCTGCCGCCGACAAGGGACAGATCCTCATCACCGAGGCGAACTACCTCAAAGTGAAGGAATCATTCGAATGCAAAGAAATCGGAGAGATCACCATGAAAAACAAGAGCGGTTCGGTGCGAGTCTATGAAGTTTTAAAATAATGAAAGACGCTTTCCAAATAGGCGGGGGCTTTGTGATCACGATATCAGATGCCCGCAATCAGTTAGGCCCGTATTATAGCTATCATCCTACTCTACTGTTCATTAGCTAAAATTGACTCTTATCTGAATCCGTGTGAAAGCCATACATCTCAAAAGTCCGAAGAAGCTCCTCAGCGCATTAGCTCGATTTGGTCAGCTACTCATGTTCCTGCTCCTCCTTAACGGATGCCAGGCCATAAAGATCAATAAACTCATGCGGAGCGGTGAAGTCGACCATGACCAATTTAACATCACCATCCCTTTCGAACTCAGAGCAGGGGTGCCGATGGTCCAAGCTGAAGTGAATGGAATGAAAGGTTGGTTTCTTTTTGATTCGGGCGCGCCGAATGTCATCTCGGCAGAATTTGCGGCTAAGCTAAAGCTGAAGCAAAAAGCCAGTGCAGGAGTGCGAGATTCCGGTGGCAACTTCAAATCAAGCCAAACTTATGTCAACCTCGAAGACATAAACATCGGTGGCGTCCATTTTCGAAACACAGGAGCCATTGTGCAAGATCTCCGCTCCTCCGATATTTTCAAATGCCTCGACTTTGACGGAATCATTGGTGCCAACCTCATGCGTCAGGCGGTTTGGAAACTGGATTATGCAAAAAATACCATCAGCTTTAGTGATGACATAGCCAATATGAAACCCGACAGTTCCTATCAGGCGGTGCCTTTTTCTACGCTCTTGTCAGGCACTCCCGTAGTGACTCTTGAGCTAAGCGGAATACCGGTGCCTGGGCTCCTTTTTGATACGGGGTCCAACAAAAGCTTTTCGTTGCCATTGCGTTCGCTCCGTCAACTCAAAGACAGCCTGCCGGCAGAAACCACCTGGGAACTGGGCGCCACCAGCTACGGCGTAGGTGGCAAAGGACTCGCCGATACCATTTTCTACACCACCGTAGACACCTTGCAGCTAGGCGGTCATCGTTTGACGCAAATCGTGGTGGCCTTTGACGAGCATGCCTACACCATTGGCAACGAATTCTTCCAACACTACGATGTCATCCTCGATTGGAACAGCCGAAAAATCTATCTCCGCGAGGTGACGGCTTACGCCAATGATGCACTCGTAACACACGGTTTTGGTGTCGACCTTGTAGAAGGTGGACTCCAAGTAGGCTCCATCTACCACGGTTCGCAGGCCGAAGGTCAACTCCAAATCGGAGATCAGATCCTTCAAATAGATGAGTTCCGATTTGATCCCGAACCCGACGGATTGATCTGTGAATTGGTGAATTCAAGAGAGATTAAACTTCGCGACAGGGAGTCGATTGACATCAAAGTAAAACGCGGGGAAGAAACATTGGATTTTAACTTGGATCAACTACAATTACTTCCTATCAATCAAAAATTAAAACCATGAAACAGCTCGGCATCACTCTGGCTTTTTTTCTCCTTCTGAACGTCTTCTCCTCTGCGCAAAAAGTTTCTCAACTTTCTTTCGATACGGAATCCATCGATACCACCTTGTGCGACTTTGTCTTTCCAAATCCGCAAACAGATGCTGATCTCAAAGAGTTGAATCAAAAATACGACCTGAACAAGTTGATTGATCAAGGAGAGACTCAGCTGGATAAAGCAATGATTTTATTGAATTGGACCGCCAACAGATGGAAACACAACGGTAGCAATCGACCAAAAAAGAATGACGCCTTGAGCATTCTCGCCGAAGTGGATGAGGGAAAAAGCTTCAGATGTGTGGAATACGGAATTGTACTCGCCGCCACGCTGAATTCCATCGGAATACCTGCCCGGACCTTGGAACTGAAAACCAGAGACGTCGAAACGACAAAATACGACGCGGGCCACGTGGTTTCCGAGGCCTACCTTTCTCAATTCAATAAATGGGTTTTTATGGATGGCCAAGTGAATTACATCCCCTTTATGAATGGTATTCCCTTAAATGCAGTGGAATATCAAAATGCCGTTGTGAACCACCGGGGCCAGCTTGAGCTGAGAAGTATAACCGGAACATTGAGCAAAAGACAGGCGAACAAACAGATCAAGTGGGTATCGAAATACCTGTTTTATTTCGACACGGTATTTGATTCTTCAAAAAGCAGAGAAGAATGCAGGGGCAAGAGGAAATTGATGCTGGTGCCGCTCGACGCGAAAAACCCCACTATTTTTCAAATCGAGTATAAGATTGACAATTGCATTTACACCAATCGTTTGAAGGATTTTTACAGAGAACCAAAGATTATTTAAAAAAACACAAAACTTTACCGAACAAAAACCTCATCTAAGACCATCTCGCTCGCCATCAAAGAGAAGATCATCACAGGGCACTAACTTTATTTGGTATAATATTTCTGTAAATGAAAAATATGATCGCCATAGCTGCCTTCCGCATTCCGGCCTTTGGTTTTCTCCATTTGATGTGTGCACTTTTGTGGGTTCTATTTTTCACACACCGTCGGGCGCACCTCTACCGTTCGCAATTTTTCCCAAATCGCATCTTCAAATGCCTTGGGCGAAAACCGAAACAAAAGAATCAATTGTTCCTTTTCGGCGCAGTAATCGGAAAAGATTCGGGCATTTAGCGTCAGTGGCTCTTGAGTAGCAAACCCATCAAAGATGTTCAGCCGGCCGGTGAAGGTCGCTTCATCTGCGGTATCGAGATTACGGTCAAATTGCACTGTTGCTTTGATTAACTTCGATTGATCGGTGCGACTCAAGCCACCAATCAAGCCATCGAAGTATAAGGCCAGATTGGTTTCCAATTCTTCTGCCGTCACTTCTCGCTTATTCTCCAAGGCCCAAACAAATACGTATGACCAAAAGTCGTCGCTGTCGGGTTCGATCCACCCTTTTGGAAATACCACCTCCTCTACTCCACGGTATGGAATCCCTTCGGCAAAATGCAGCGGGAAATGAAAGAACTCCTTGCCCCAATCGGTCACCAGCAGTTCCAACCCTTTCAAGATGTTGACTTGGTCTATAGCGTGGTAGTTACCCGGGTTCAATTCAATGGACCTCTCGTAGTTAACGATGGCCAGCGAATCTTCACCCGCCGCCCTATATCCATCACCTAAGCTGTCGTATGGGTTGGCAGAATCGGGAAACTCCGACACGAGCAATCTAAATACCTCGATGGCCGACCGGATTTTTCCTTCTTCCAGGTAGTCATACCCCAATCTGTTCAACTCTTGCTCATTTTCGAAATTGTAATCATTTGGAGCGTCGCGTTTCAGTTGGTGATAAAGAGCAATAAGCTCTTCGACCGTAAGGTGCTTATTTTGATGAAGCTTCACGTAGACCGATCGCTTCTCTTGATTTCCTTTGGTCATTATGCCTTTCTCCGCCGGCGTTATCTTATTTGCAAGCTCGCTGCCGTGGGTATTCATAGCTGCGCAGATCAGTGCAAAGGCAAGTATCCGCAGGCCCGGTTTGATTTCTTTCATATTCGCTTTTGCTTTAAGCGAAGATAGTCGGCAGGAAAGCGCTGCATATGAACGGATGTAAAAGAATGTAAAAGATTTGGTGAGAAAAGTTGAAAAGCATCTCGCCTAGAAATATTGGTCAACCATTATTTACCGTACTTTAAAAACCGCAAGAAACAACCATGAAAACAGTTGCGAGACAGTCTATTTTGCCGAGATCGCCAAAGAAAACAACTTGGCGACTCTCCTTGGTCAAACCACGGGTGGAAGCCAAAAAAAGGGCTAAATGCGGGTACACCGTTTTTCCTGCGCTTACCAAACTCGAAGATTGATATAGACCTTCCCTTTATCGGCACTTTTGCAGATGATAAACCGATAGGTGGAATAGAGCCGGATGTATGGGTAACTTCATCCGTTGAAAACATCATTGAAGAAGAGGACGAAGTTTTAATTACAACCCGAAGAATCATTCAAGAAAACTCGGACAGGTAGATGTACCTGATCGGTAAATCTGTTTCAGGTGATTCCTGAACCTTTTTTGAGGCCAAGCCCTTTGGGGTTACAACTCATGAATTTCTTATTTTGGCAGTGGAATCAAAT
>DATFKV010000446.1:0-2796 GCA_035268465.1 Cryomorphaceae bacterium
GCATCTTGGTTGATGGTACTATTGGCGTTTTTCTTAAGCCCGGGCAGCCCTCTATACCAAAGTCCGATAACGATGGGATCGTACTCATAATAGAATCCAATATCCAATTGATCAAAAAGGCCTTGAAGCTGGTAGTTAAAAGCAGGTACAATAAATTGTCTCTTCGAGAAAGCCCCGATCTCAGTCAGTTTTATTCTCATCCCTCCATGTGCAGAAACTTTTCGTGGCAGTACACTTTCTCTACCCACTAAAGAATGAACGGGTTCATTAATGTGAAAGACAGATGCCCCAATCCAAAACTTCTCTGCATAAACCAAAAATCCCGCTCCAAAATCCGGATACGCCACAGGGTCCTGAGAAAATCGAGCCCGATCAGGATCTAGCGTTGTTAGCCCATCATCTTGTCTGGCCAATTGATCCCCAAAGGTTAACTTATCAATATCCAGATAGTTACTTCCATAACCAATGTTTATGGCAGGACGAAGACTGATCTTTCTCGTGATATTAAACTCGTAGGCATATTGAAGAGATACATTGGTATACGTCAAAGCTCCCGTACCGGCTTTGTCGTGAGATACGTTAAGTCCTATACCACTATTTACATCTGCAAAAAAGTGATCGAAAGAGAAGTTATAGGATACAAATGCTTGAGGCAAAGTAGGCCATTGATTTCGGTAGTTCATTGCCACCCTACTCTGAATTGAGGTTCCTGCAAAAGCCGGATTCAACAGCATTGGAGCAGCATAAAACTGCGTGTATTGCTGATCTTGTGCTTTGACCACCGATCCAAGGGACAAAAGTATCCCCACTAGCGATATGTATGCTACTCTTCTCATTTAGGATTTTTCGAAAGAGTGACTACCTCTTCAACTTGCTTGAGCCCATCGAGCTCTGCACCGTAAAAAATCGATTTTTCTACCGAGTTGAACCCCGAAGCTTCAACCAACATGGTGTACTTCTTATTGGTATTCAAGGCGAGAACAAACTCATTGGACCCACTGCCTGTTTGAAACAATCCTTCCACGTTTCCGCTCTCTTCATTTAATAAAGTAATGAGCGCATTGGAAGGAATATTCTCCCGCTCTGCCGAAAGCTGCCCTTTGAGAATGATCGTGTGGTTTTCGTTGAAATCTATTTCATAAAGATCCTGCAGACCATAACCCCCAACTCTTTCAGAAGAAAAGTAAGCTTTGGTACCTGTTTCATTTATCGTAAAAAAGATGTCGTCACCGGGGGTATTAATCGGGTATCCCATATTTTGAGGGGCACCTCGTCCTTTCGAATCTTTCTTCGAAACGAAGATGTCATATCCACCCATGGTTGCATGACCTTGAGATGCGAAATACAAATCGCCGTTCACGTCTACAAACGGGGCGTCTTCATTGTAGGGAGTATTAATCCCTTCACCCATATTTTCAGGCTTGCCCCACTTTCCGTTGGCCAATTTCCGAATCACGTAAATATCCTTGCCTCCAAAACCACCTTCTCGATCGCTGGAGAAATAGAGGACTTGATCATTGGTTCCGTCATATGACGCACTGGCCTCTTGGTATTTGCTATTGATTGCCTGATCCAATTTTACCGGCTCAGTCCACTCGTAGTGATTCATCTTGCTCACAAACAAATCTCCGGAATATCCGTCTTTGCTGGTGCGATAGATTATTAATTCTTCACCATTAGGGGTTGCTGCAACTGCCGCGTCATTGCGATCCGTGTTAAGCGGAGCGGGAGCAGCTTTTACAGTCTTGGCTGTTGACTCCAAATCAATAATGAAGATGTTTTCGTCAAATTGCTCTGAAATATCTTTTTCACTGCTTTCATTGAGTCTTCGCCTGGAAGTGAAGTACATCGTGTTTTTCGCAAAATCCCAAACGGGAGCGTATTCGTGGTGTTTCGAATTGACCGTTTTGCCTAAATTCTTTACGGTAACGGAAAGTGGAGATTGAACCATTTCAATTGCTCGTTGAGCCGAATTTTTCAAGTGCTCGATTTCTGCTGCCGATTTCATCCGATCGGCATCATTCTCATAATCTGAGAGTAAATTGAGTGCATCGAAAAACTTATATTCAGCAATGCGGTCTTTGGCCAAATAATATTTAGCCTCTGTATCATCATGTTTTACCGCTAGCTCAAGAAATCTCTGAGACTCGTCCTTATAGGGTGGTAAATGAAAATAACAAATACCTAACCTTCCCAGCACTTCGGGATTTTCGGGATCAACCTTTGAAATTTCGGTATACAATTCCGAAGCATAGTAGTAATCGCCTTGGGTATAGTAGATATCAGCTTCATAGAGCAAATTCTTGTGGTACCTGCCCATCTTCTTTTGCGCGACAGCTTCAGCGCCTGCAAAAATGATAAATGCTATGACTAAAAGGAATAAGTAAAGTTTTCTCATCTTAGAAGTGTTACGTCGCCTGAATCAATAAGTTCTCCACCATCGGCAAATTTGACCTTGACTCTCCAGACATATACGTCCTGTTGGCAAATCTCTCCGCGGTAATATCCGTCCCATCCTCTTCGGATTTCATTGGAAACGAATAGAAGTTCGCCCCATTTATTGAAAATTTGCATCTCAAACTCTTCAACCCCCTTATATTGAGGAAAGAAGATGTCATTATTAAACATATCATCAATGGTCCAATAGCCTCCGTTAGGGCCGGATGTGTTGGGAGTAAATGCATTTGGCAGGGCTATCCGAGTATCGACATTTCCTTTTACAGCTTGATCTACTTTAAAAGTATCCCTGCAACCAAACTCATTGTCCGCAATAAGTGTGACCGGGTGCCATCCCGT
>DATFKV010000447.1:0-4666 GCA_035268465.1 Cryomorphaceae bacterium
TTCTCCAATGGACAAACATTTGCGATGATCAATGAAAACCCGGGGGTAATAAATGCAGCTATCGGTTTTGCCAATTATGATATCGGACATGTTTTCGGAACAAACAGCGGTGGGCTAGCCGGTTTTGGTGTCACCTGCGACTCAGGTAAAGCCAGAGGTGTGACCGGCAACAATTCTCCTGTGGGGGATCCATTCGATGTAGATTACGTGGCGCATGAAATAGGTCACCAGTTTGGTGCCAGTCATACTTTCAATAACTCTTGCAACGGAAATCGATCAGATGCTACGGCTGTTGAGCCCGGCAGCGGATCCACCATTATGGCTTACGCCGGCATCTGCAACCCGAATGTCCAAAACAACAGCGACGATCATTTTCATGGCGTAAGCATGCGGCAAATCGGGATTCGGGTAAATTCTGACAATTGCCCCGTCGTATCGGAACTAAGCAATTTGGCACCCGTTCTGGACAGCGTAGTATCAGAGTTCTTCGTTCCCGCCCTTACTCCCTTTGCCTTAACCGCCTTTGCCTCGGATCCCGATCCCGATGATGTATTAACTTACAATTTTGAGCAACTTGACAATGAAATCACCGAACAACCTCCGGTGCCAACTGCCACGGGTGGTCCTAATTTCAGGTCATATTCTCCTACCACAAATCCAACTCAGTACTTCCCTCGATTGGAAACTTTAACCGGTTCAGGGACGACCACCTGGCAAGTGCTTTCATCAGTTGACCGGTCAATGACCTTTCGTTGTTCGGTAAAAGACAATGCTGAAGGCGGTGGATGCGCTCAATACCAAGATTTGCAATTTGACGTGGTGGAGAGTGCCGGTCCATTTATTCTTACCCAACCCAATTCTTCGAGTGTGGTTTGGGAAGCTTTTACAGAAGCAGAGATCACTTGGAGTGTAGCAAACACAGACTTGGCACCGATTAATGCGAATTTGGTAGATCTTTTCCTCTCTATAGATGGAGGGCTAACTTATCCCTACACCTTGGCCGAGGGTGTACCTAATGACGGAGCAGAAACGATCATTGTACCTAACACTCCCTCAGAAGAGGCGCGAGTGATGGTGATGAATTCAGAAGGGACTTTCTTCGACATTTCCAATAATGACTTTACGGTCATCGGATTAACCAATGGGTTCTTGATTGAAGCCAATGATACGGTACAGTCAGCGTGCGTTGGCGAAAACCTCGTATTCGACCTTTCGCTTCAGAGCGTGGGCGGATTTGACGAAATGGTGACCCTTTCACTCGAAGGGAGTTTCGAGGGCGTGAATGCCGTCTTGGCCGACAATACCCTGATGACGGGAGAAACTACCACATTAACTATTAGTGGCACTGAAGGTGTAGAAGCGGGGGTTTTGGATATTCTCGTAGTCGGATCCGCCACCTCTTTTGATCAAAGCTTATCGCTTCAAGCGGGTTTTAATTCAATTGTGCCTGAAGTAGCCACTTTACTCATTCCACAAGACGGTGCTGAATTTGTTCCTACTGATCTTACCCTGGACTGGGAATCGGCAGATTCGCCGGATGCCATTTATACGGTAGAACTCAGTCCTGACCCGACTTTTGAAACAGAAGTCGTATCTATAGTTTCTGAGGTATTCAGCCAAACTGCTGTCTCCGGGCTGCAACCGGCCACCACTTACTATTGGAGAGTGCAAAAAGAAACAACCTGTTCAACCGGAGAATTCTCCGAAGTATTTTCTTTTACCACGCACTCTTGCTTTTCATTTGTTTCTTCAGACGTGCCCCTGACCATCTCTGCCATATCGGGAGAATTCATATCTACTCTAGAAATACCTTTCGAAGGAATCATTCAAGATCTCAATGTATCTAATTTGGAAGGTGTTCACGGAAGTACCGGACAACTCGAAGTTTCCTTGATCAGCCCGGCCGGTGTAGAGGTCATTCTATTTAGTGAAATATGCGACGGAACGCAGGACTTCAACCTTGGATTTGATGATTCGGCTGAATTGGAAGTGGTCGACTGTCCCGCTACAGCGGGCTTGTCATATACACCGAGTGAATCGCTAAGTTCATTCATTGGTGAAGGAACAGCAGGCACCTGGTCTCTGGTTATTACCGATAATACAAATGGTGGTGGCGGATCCTTGAACGGTTGGTCCATTGAACTCTGTGTTGCCAGTTCAGGATCATTTGCATTAGCGCCTGATCAAGAGGTCGCGCAAGTTTGTCAAGGTGAGTCAACGTCTGTCAGCGTCACAGCCGAAGAGGTTTTTGAGTTTGAGAATACCATTCTCCTCTCTGCAACTGACCTTCCTGAGGGAATCACGGTGGACTTTAATCCGAGCTTAATTTCTACAGGTGAATCCAGTGAAGTAACCGTGATTGCCGACCTTGAAACGAGTAGTGATGTATTTACTCTTTCTCTAGTGGGAACGTCAGGAGAAATGACTGATACGCTTGAATTCGATTTGGAAGTCAACCCTGATAGTCCCGAAGCTATTGAGTTGTTGAACCCTTCTGAGGAGGACGACGTAAGCACCCTCGTGTTATTTGAATGGGAATCAATTACTTCTCCCAGCGCTGTCTATGCTTTGGAAATAGCTACTGACGACTTGTTCTCAGATATCGTGGAGTCGGTTGAATCCCTTTCTCAAACATCGATTACCTTAGAAGGACTTCCCCCCTCCCAAACACTCTATTGGCGAGTAACTGCCGACAATGGTTGTGTTTCATCGAGTTCCGACGTGCGAAGTTTTACCACCCAAGCTTGTGCCATTGAGCAAGCCGGCGACGGACTACCTCTGAATATCTCACCAATTGCTTCTGTTTACTCAGCAGAGCTTGAGATCATGCAGGAGGGAACGGTTCAAGACATTTCAATTCCTAATTTACAAGGGACACATTTCAGAATAAACGATCTCGTTGTTTCGCTGGAAAGTCCCCAAGGTACTGAAGTGGTATTATTTACAAGTATATGCAGCGGAGATCAAGACTTCGACCTTGGATTTTTTGAGGGAGCAAATGCTGAGATAGATTGTCCGCCTACGACAGGTGACTTTTATGCACCCGAAGATTCCTTTTCGGCCTTCGCCGGTGAAAACGCACAAGGCATTTGGACACTAAAGATTAACGACACCGAAAATGGTGGTGGTGGTCAGCTCAATGGTTGGTCTCTTCAAGTCTGTTATGAAGACAACGTCTTCTCCACCTATAACAGTACCACTTCCGCGTTCACACTCTACCCCAATCCTACTCATGACTATATTACGGTGTCCTCAAAAGAAGGAAGCATTGAAGAAATAGTTGTCTATGATCTATACGGAAGATTACTCGACCAAATGCGTGTTGACATAAGTTCTGAGGTAAACGTCGATTTTTCACATTACCCAAAAGGCGGATACTTATTAGAAGTGAGAGGACCTTTTGGCGTAGAAACCAAGAAAATAATACGACACTAAACTGCTTTGATAAACCATTGATCAAACATCTTATTTGTTTAGTCGCCTCTGGTTATTGATTCGTCGAATTGTTTAGCGTGTAAAAAAATAACCCTTTACATTAGAACCTGTCTCATTAGAATGCTCTCTGCCATTATGAAGAAAAACTTCACCTTATTTGCCATACTATTCTTTTTTTCTATCCCACAGTTTTGTTCCTCTCAGGAATATTTCGGGAGCTGGACCCTGGATTGGTCAAAAGTGATGGAAGGTGATGATCATCAGTATCCGGTGGTGTCCGATACTTTGAAAACCATTAACAATTATTCCGATAAAAATCCGATCTGGGTTCTTAGTATGGATTCATTGAAAGTATTCCAAAATGGGGGCTTGATAAGCACTGCTAAAATAAAATGGACGAGAAACGACCGCTTCGAAATCATCGACGACCAGAAAAAGAAAAACCCTATCCACTATATTGATCATCTCGAGGATGGAAAAATCAAGATGAGAACCGGATATTCTGATGCTGAAATCTATCTGAGGCGATTGTAAATCGAATTTAAATCAAAAAAAATGCGCCTCTTACAGGCGCATTTTTTGTTTGGATGAAAAATCTATTTCTCGTTGTAAACGTGAATGTCTCTTTGTGGAAAAGGTATACTCACACCCGCATTGTCGAATGATTTCTTAACCTTTTCAGACATTGAATTAACGATATCCCAATAATCAGAGTTCTTAGACCACGCTCTCACTCGAAAGTCTACCGAACTATCATTGAGGTTTTCGATAAAAACCATAGGTTCAGGATCTTTCATGACATTTTCTTCAGACATAATCAACTGCATTAAAATATCCTTAGCCTGATCGATGTTGTCGTCATATCCGATTCCAAAGGTAAAGTCGATTCTGCGCGTATCATGAAACGAGTAGTTCTTAACGGCATTGTTGCTTAAGTCTCCATTGGGCACGATGATCTCCTGATTGGTGGGAGTCGTGAGGTAAGTATAGAAAATCTGTATTTCACGTACCGTTCCTGCATGACTACCTGTGTCGATAAAATCGCCTACCTTAAATGGCTTGAGGAGCAAAATCAAAACTCCACCGGCAAAATTTGCCAAACTTCCTTGGAGCGCCAGACCAATAGCTAAACCAGCGGCTCCGAGCACGGCAATAAAGGAAGTCATCTCCACTCCCAACATACTAATGACCGAAATGATCAACATGATTTTGAGCAGAGCACCGATCAACG
>DATFKV010000448.1:0-6555 GCA_035268465.1 Cryomorphaceae bacterium
TCCAGGAGATGAATTTTATCAGATTGCTGAAAACACCTCTTCCTTCCTCTATGGCGGCTTTTATGCTGGCAAAATTATCGTCGGTTAGAATCATGTCAGCGGTTTCTTTTGCCACTTCGGTTCCCGTGATCCCCATGGCTATGCCGATATTGGCTTGGCGCAATGCAGGAGCGTCGTTTACGCCGTCTCCGGTCATGGCCACAATATGTCCTTTTGCCTGCAAGGCCTTTACCAAATCAAGCTTTTGCGAGGGATTTACTCTGGCGAAAACGGCTTTATTGGCTGCTGCCCTGCTGAATTCTTCTGCGGGTAGTTTCTTCATCTCGGTCCCGGTGATTCCTTGTGCTCGGGTCAGTCGGTCTGCCAGTCCCAATTTGACTGCAATGGCGGTAGCAGTGGCGACGTGATCGCCTGTGATCATTTTCACTTCTATTCCCGCCTGTCTGCTGTGAAATACAGCGTCTATGGCTTCACTGCGTGGCGGATCGATCATGGCTTGTAAGCCCAAGAATGCAAATCCTTCCTTTAGGTCTGCGTGGGAGATGTCGACTCTATCAGTATTTATTTTCTTTTGGCCGAAAGCCAAAACACGCATTCCTTCGCCGGCAAAATTTTCCACCATGGCCAGGGCTGTGCTTTTTTCCTCTTCTGAAAGGTCATTGCACATGGATAAGACCTTTTCCACCGAGCCTTTCACGAAAATCAGGTGCTCGGAACCCTTGCGGTGCAAAGTAGCCATGTACTGGTATTCCGATTCAAAGGGAATAGTGTCGAGCCGCTTAAACCTCTGTTCTTCCTCTTTTTCGTTTAGTCCGAATTTAGCAGCCGATGTGATCAAGGCTCCCTCGGTGGGGTCTCCTTCAATGGCGTATTCGCCATCTTTCTGCACCAAGTTAGAATCATTGCAAAGTAAGCCGCACCTCAACAGCTCCTCAAGTTTCACATCGTCACCCCGAATCATTTCTTTTTCTTGAAGCAGAATCTTGCCGAAGGGGTCGTATCCACTGCCCGTCATCTCATAAGCTGTTCGTCCGGTCCAAATTTTTTGAACGGTCATTTCATTTTGAGTGAGCGTACCCGTTTTGTCCGAACAAATCACCGTGGTGCTGCCGAGGGTTTCGACGGCGGGCAGTTTTCGAATGATGGCTTGTCTTTTGGCCATTCGCGATACGCCTATAGCCAACGTAATGGTCACTACTGCCGGCAATCCTTCGGGTATAGCCCCAACTGCCAATGCCACACCTTCCAGCAAAACATCTTCCAGAGAAGATCCTCGTAAGAGCCCGGCAGTAACTGTCAAGCCCGCCAGTACGAGAATGATCCACAGCATCAAGTGGCTGAACTCATTGATTTTTTTCGTCAATGGTGTACTCAGAATATCCGCTGAACTGATCATTTCGTTGATCTTTCCAATCTCGGTTTCATCGCCCGTAGCCACTACCACACCCAATGCCGCTCCATGTGTAACAAGGGTAGACGAAAATGCCATATTTGTTCGATCACCTATCATGGTGTCTACCGGATGGTTTGTCAAAACCTTTTCCACGGGAACTGACTCACCCGTGAGCGCCGACTCGTCTATTTGCAGCTCTCGAGACTCGAAGATTCGCAAGTCTGCGGGGACCTTATCTCCGCTATGCAATACCACAACTTCGCCAATCACTAGATCAATGGTCGGCACCTGCTTTTTTCGACCTGCGCGAATGACCGTTGTTTTGGTCTCCCGATTCTTAGACAAAGCCTCGATTGCTCGCAGGGCTTTTAACTCTTGGATGAAACCGATAATGGCGTTGACCATCACTACTCCGAGAATTACCCAAACTTCAACCCATTCCTCCAGAAATGCCACACCAACTGCCGCTACCAAGAGGATATAGACGAGAGGCTGGTGAAACTGACGTATAAATATGGCAAAAGGACTATCTCCTTTCTTCTGAGTCAGCGTATTGGGGCCATATTTTTCTTTCCTTTTCTTACTTACTTCATCCGATAAGCCTGCGGGTGAAGTCCGCAGCATTTTTATAACTTCTTCTGCCGATAGGTGGTGCCAATTTTTTGTGCCGGACATTTCATTTTTTTTTGGAGGGAATCAGAGTGAATCTTTGACTGCTCTTGGTTTTGATGATTTTTTAGGCTTTATGTCAAAATTACTTAGGAAAAAGAGAATGCCCCTCCCTCTGCACGATTATTAATACTGAAACTTGAAGGGGGTGAAAGCCTGGTCGATTTAGATCTGGTCCAAAATCAGGGCAAGGTAAAGGTCGACTTGGGTTAATGGCGAAAAGGATCGGCCCTATACCATCGTCCTCACAATGTCAATAGGTGTTAATGAAACCGTCAACTTTTATCAAGCAGAGGCTCAGGCGACACATAGAAAATGGAAGAGTTAACCATCTCACTAAAATAAAAAAGAGGCGTTCCCAAGGGATACGCCTCTTTTTTTGTTGTTGTTTTTTTCTTTAGCGAACCATGAACTTTTCTGCTCTTGTGTAAGACGATCCACTCCTTAAATAGATATGATACATTCCTGATGCGAAAGCGCCGCTGTTTATTCTGTTGTCATTCGTCAAGCTTCCGGTCTGCACCTGTCGGCCCGTTATGTCAATAATGTGGTAAGACCAGTTTCCTTCAGTCGAAGGGAGGTTAATGATTATGTCGTCTCCCTGATTGATCGGGTTCGGATACAGGTGGAAGCTAAGGGCTTTATCTTCTGCTGTGCCAAGAAAGTTGCAGTCGTAAAAACATTCTTCCCAGCAGAATTCTATTGTCTGACTTTCATCTGCAACGCTTAAGGCCCTTTTGCCATTTGTCGCGCATTCGCCCACGACGTATTCGCCATCAAACAAACTGGATCCATTGAAGAAGTTGAACTCGTACTCACCTGAGCCTACTTCTATGGTAATTTCCCAAATATCAGTGGCAATTTCGGTCATTGGATTTTCTGATGGAGTCCATCCTTGAAAGTTTCCGCCTAAGTGCATGCCATCAAGGTCCACATCAATATTGCTCACATCAACGCGGAAGGTAGTTTCAATAGGTGGGCAAGGAATGGGTGCTGTCCCTAAATTTCCTGTTTGTCCTGAGCATCCCGTTTCTTCAAATTCATAGCTAAGATCGATTGCATTTGCATCAGCCGGAAGTCCGATTATTTCGAAAACATAGGAATTTACGCCTTCTACTAAATCGAATTCGTTACCTCCGATGATCAGGGTTCCACCAGGACAGATATCCATATTAACAGAAACCAACATATCGAATAAGTCAAGACCCGTTTCGCAGAGTCCTATTTGTACCGCACTGAAAACGGGGTTGATGACCACCTCTTCGCAAATACCGAAGTTGCACACTCCCACTGAACAAGGATCAGATGCAATACAAGCTGAATCGTCTAAACATTCAGGGAAGAAAAGGGCGGGAGTTCCGATGGGATTTTGGCTATCTCCGGCGGAGAAATCAAAGATCTTTTGAAATCCATTGTCACCTGAGTATTTGAATGCGGTGCCGCCATTAAGCCCACCACCTTGTCTACAAAATCCGTAAACGGTGCCGACCTCATCTTCGGCAAGTGAACCTTCGCTGGAAAAACCATCTGCCGGAGGGTCAAAAGAATGTAGTACTTCAAAACCGGTACTTAGGTTGTAGCGAAAGAGTGTTCCCTCACCGGGGCCGTCTTCAGTGGTAGTTCCATAAAAGCTCCCGTCAGAATGCAAGAGAAGGTCGCCAATAGGCGCTGATCCATCTGTGGACGTATTGAAGTGGTGTTGGACAAGTAGAGTAAGGTTCTCAGGATCGAATTGGAAAAGCGTTCCTCCATTGAAGTTACCACCTTCTGTAGTTAAACCGTAAAGAAACCCGTCGGGCCCTTCGGTTAATCCTGCTTCAGGGCTACCCCCGTCAAAAAATCCAAACAGGTCATAGAGTTTTTCGAAGGTTCCCTCAGATGTGATGCGGTATATTATGCCATCGCCAAAAGCTCCACCGTTTATTGTCGTGCCGTATAAACTGCCATCAGAGTGAGCTACGACACCCGAATAAGGAAATTGACCTCCGCTGCTACCATCAAATGCATGAATGAGTTCGAAATCTCCATTGTCAGTCAGGCTGTACACAGTGCCGGCTGAATTAGGTCCCCCGAATCTCAAGGTGCCATAGAAAGTTCCGTTTTCGACTTCAACGATTTCACCATTAGGATTTTGTCCGTCTACCGATCCTTCGAAATCGTAAAGCTTGGTTCTGTCTCCACTTAGGTCGCTTGTGTAGAAAACGCCTGTATTGTAAAGACCTCCGGACGCTGTAACTCCAAAGAAGTCTGTATTTGAGTTTATGATCCCATTTGGCTCAGCACCCCCTAGTGGTAAACTAAAATCATGGATTTTTTCTAATACGGCTTCGTCATACCTGAATACCGTTCCAAAGTTGTTCGCTCCTCCTGAGCTCGTGGACCCCAGCAGCGCACCGTCTGCAAGTAATGTCAAACCGCCCACTGGGTTGCTTCCATCTGCCGTGTATTGCATATCGCGGAGTTTCTCAAAACTCCCCGTTTCTTGAATTCTATACAATGATCCAAATCCATTTGCTGCACCAAACTCAGTTACACCATAAAAAAATCCATCACCGCCATCGGTAAGTCCTGTTTTGGGAAACCCGCCATTCACGGCAGCCGATAGGCTATGAAGTCTTGTAAATGTGCCCGAAGTTGAGCAAGAGAAAATCGTTCCCGTGCCTGACGTGCCACCCTCTGAGCAAGTGCCTAAGAGCAATCCTGATTCGGTTTGAATGAGACGACCTACAGGATAACGCCCATCAGAGGAAGTGTTGTTTAATTCATAGACGACCTGGAAATCATTTCCTATCGGATCGATACTGAAAATAGTACCTTGACTCAAGCTACCCCCAAACTGCGCCGTTCCATATAATAGGCCGTCATCAGCTAAGACTAAGCCACCTTTGGGAGACGATCCCCCGTCGGCGCCTGCAAAATGATAAATCACGGAGAAAATTCCGGAGTCGATTACGAAGCGAAAGGCCGTACCCAATCCATTCTGCCCACCATTAGAGCAGAGTCCGTAAATGATATTGGAATCAGAATTATAAGCCAGACTACCCGAGCAGCTGCTCCCTGTAGTAGCACCACTAAATTCAAACAGGACTTCTACATTTCCGTTTTCATCAAAATTGAGGATGGCGCCTGCCCCATTTACAGCTCCTGATGAGGTTGCTATAATAAAGCTTCCGTCACTCAAACGTAAAAGATCGGTTTGCACATTCGATCCGTGAACTGAAGGGTCTAAATCTGCAAGTTTAGTGAATGCACCATCTTCAATCGTGAAAATTGTGCCTGCATTCATCAGCCCACCTGTGCTTGTTGTTCCAATGAAAACCCCTTCTCCTGTTTCGGCGAGTGCTGCTCGAGGAGCTGCTCCTTCCGGATTGTTCACAAAAACGGATGCCTGATCATAGCCAGAGCCATCATCAATTAAACTGAAGATGGTTCCTATCTGATTTGATCCGCCTGCCTTCGAGCTTCCCCAGATTTGAACTTGAGCATGAATCGAAAAGGTGGAAAGGAAAAAGAGACCAAGCCCTACTAAATAGGGGAGGATTGAATAGTTTAAAGGGAGTTTCATTTTTTGTGTGATGTGTATTTGTCCTTTTATACTTAGGAAGAGATGGAAAGTTACGCCCTCAAAGCCCGATAAACCCTCCTACACGGAAGACCAAATCATTGGGGTAGGGTGAATTTAAGTCACCAATCAGGTCGTACATTACTGAAACGAAAAAGCCTGAACCGCCGGCACTTCTTTGGCTATAGCCACCTCCCACAAAAAAGACGGGAATAGTTACTCTGTTTCTATCGGAGAAGTCACTTGTAGGTGAAAAATTAATTTCTTCGAGATTGAGAACCTCAAATTCTGCCTGCAAAAAGATTTGTTCGATCACGAAATATCTGCCGAAGGTTGAGCCGCCGTATATAGTTGTCTCAAGAGCAGGTATAAATCTTTTGTCTTCCCAGTATTGAAAAGAAGGTCCCCCACCAATTGTAAACTTTGGGCTAACGATATACCCCAGTACGGGAGCAATTCTGATATAGGTCAACCGATTTCCAAAAGAGAGTCCCAAGTCTCCACCTAGTGTAATTCTTTCTTTAAATGGAAGACCTTTGTAAGGGTTATCAGTGTTCTGACTCTTCAAGGTCGTTGCAAAAAGAACCCATCCAAGAGTAAATAGGATAAATCTGAAATTTTTCATCAATATACCTTTATCATTGTATATGAACAAAAGTAAAGATAATCATGGAGCAAAAAGTCGCTTGTATAACCGGTGCCGGTAGAGGCATTGGACTCGCTCTGGTAAAGGAGTATTTGAGAAATGGCCATCTGGTGATAGCGGTGAGTCGGACTGCTGAGGAAATTGAGGTAAATTCCAAAAGTGAGAATAGCCTCATCAGAGTATCGGCAGATATTACGTCAGAAGCGGGAATAGCAGTAGTTAAAGAACAAATCTCTCGTCAGGGCGAACTGAATGTTTTAATTCACAATGCCGGCCAATTGGTTT
>DATFKV010000449.1:0-2100 GCA_035268465.1 Cryomorphaceae bacterium
AAGTCGGGATAAAGGCCTCCGGCTGGTAATAGTCGTAGTACGAAACGAAGTACTCCACGAGGTTATCCGGAAAGAAGGTTTTGAACTCGCTGTAAAGTTGGGCCGCCAAAGTTTTGTTGTGCGATAAGATAAGCGTGGGCCGATCGACTTGGCTGATGACGTTGGCCACAGTAAAAGTCTTTCCCGAACCCGTCACTCCGAGCAGGGTTTGGTGGCGGTCGTCTTCAACAATTCCTTTGACCAACTGTTCTATTGCCCGAGGTTGGTCACCTGTGGGTTCAAATTCTGATGTAAGCTTAAATTTCATTGGAAGTACAAATCTACTGAATGGTTACCTTCATTCCTCAAAACACACAATACCAAGCGATGTTTTTAAAGAAAATTTTGCACTACCTGAATCCGGCCTCCCTTTTCAAAAAGGGAAAGGACAATGTCAATTTGAGAATGATGCATGGAATCAATCGCATCTCGATTTTCATGTTTCTATTTTGCCTTATAGTTTTGCTTGTTCGATATTTTAGCCGATAATACTAGCCTTCGGCAAAGACTAAATAATTTTACAGCATGATTGTAAGAGTAGTAGAGCTTAAATTTGAAAAGGAAAACTTGCAACTGGCATTGGAGAAGTTGGAAAGTATTGCTCCTAAGGTGAGAAGTATGGATGGGTGTAACTATCTTGAAATCAGTAGTGGAGTTAAGGATAAAGGAATGATTTTGACATATAGCCATTGGACGGGAACGGATGCACTAAATGCCTACCGCGGATCGGAAACTTTCATTACCTTTTGGAGAGATATCAAAAAGCTTTTTGCCGAACCTGCCAGAGCCTGGTCGCTGGATCCCTTAGTTGAACTGGCCTAGTCTCGCTCTTCTCGCGTTATTTCGACTTTCTTAATTCAATAGTATTTTGGGGTGTTTAGCAACCAAAAAAGGCGCCAACATCTATTCATTCTCTGAAACGACTTCGGGGCCAATATGAAGTGTAATAAACTCCCTGAAAACATCAGGGCTTCCATCCCGTAATCCGGCTTTCCATGATTTCAAATTAAGAAAGACCTTTTCGACCATCACTGCAGCCGTCGGGTTCGCAGAATTTGCTTTAGCTGCTCGAATATTTCCGTCGCGTGTGACCCAAAATTCTACGTATACCGCGATTGCCTCCTCATCTTCCGAGGTTGATAATTCGATTTGATTTCCAATCTCTTCGAGAAAAGCTTCATGTCCTTTTCGCGGCTCGGGCTCCGACTCAAAAGGATAGGGCTTTACTCGTTTTCCCGACTCGTCGTAATTCCAGCCTGAGATCAAGGTATCGTTTCGGTAAAAATCCTGTCGCTTCATTTTTCCATTCGGATGAAAAGAGATCAAGTTGCCGTGCTTGATTCCGCCTTTGTATTCTGCTTGGTACCACGTTTTTCCCCCTTCGTAATATTCGATGCATTTGCCGTGCTTGATGTTTTGGTCATAATCGGCGTAAGTACATTGGCGTTTCAGGGAACGATCGAGGTAATAGGCGGTTTCGAGGGTCAGATCGGCCGTATCTGCCTTCGTAAAAACGGAATATGTCTCGGCATCCATCCACGTGAAAACAGGGAAGCCTTCGGGAGCGAAAAATGTGGTGTCTTGGGCTTTTCCGGAAAGCCTGAAGCAACATATAATCAGAGCAATAATCAGATTTCTCATGAGGTCATTTTGGTTGAGTCAAAGTTAGCCGACAAAAGTCTGTATGGCAAAAAATTATTTGTTTGGTATTCCATTTTTCATGCCGACCTACAACACCCGATGCAGATAGCCGATAATTTCCATACCCCAAGCTACGCCCACGTGGATGATTACTCCGCCCCAAATATTTCGGTGGTATAGCGCGATGATTCCCAAAATATAACCACCGAAAATAGATGAAATGGCCTCAGTGAGCGGCTTGCCGAAGTGCAGAACGCAATAACTCACCACCATGGGATAAACCACGTAAGGGCCCAAGTACTTGTGCATTCCCAAGATAAGGAAGCCCCGAAAGATCAGTTCAGTCGAAATGAAATCGAGACCGTAGAAAAATTCATAAAGAGCTACCACTCGCCATTCGGGAATGCTCAATGATTCGGC
>DATFKV010000450.1:0-2332 GCA_035268465.1 Cryomorphaceae bacterium
TTTTCGTAATACCGTTGAGTGATGTTGACCAAAAGACGCGGATTCATCTCGATGTTCACACCATTCATGGTGGCAATTCCACCATTGGCGCTGTGTGCGGTTTCGCCGAAAAACAAGAAGTTTTCTACACGCAGCAGGTAGTCGGCACCAACGGTGGTATTTTCCGTCCCGGCGAATCGAAATTGACTGTAAAAATTCGAGTTGCGGTTGATCTGTCCGTCCAATTGCATGCGCGCCGCAGTGACTCCCATCTGAAAGTTGGTGGTTTTGTAGCGAAGGTGTCCTCCGTAGTGCTCTTGAAAAATAGCGTCTTTATCTGCGATTTCGTTTGAAGTTCTGTGAAACCCCGACTCTTGAAAACTGGTAATGAGAACCTGAGGGTCCAAAATATCGGTGGAATCGGCGGGCTCAAAATCCGCCAGGTTTCCATCAATATTCTTGCCCGAGTAAAACGCTGTAAAGTCAAATTTTCCATGATTTAGGGTCACGGCCCCGCCTCTTAAAAAGAGGTTTTCGTTGATGGAGGTGTAGGGTGTAATACTTCTTCCCGCTTGGGCGGTACTCACGGTAAATGAGCTTTTTCTGTTGAAACCGAGACCTGACCAAAACGTCAGTCCCTGACCGAATTGAGCTTGATAATCTCCGACGGCCAACTGCTGAACCACACCAAAATCTTTCAAATAGATGTGGCCCGAGTAGAAGTCAAAGCCATTCGGTTGGCTGCCGCGAAAAAACTCCTCGCCGTTGTCCTTCTCAGCCGTCATCCCAAAACTTATGCGGTCATCGTATCGGTAGCGATACCGAGCAAAAACCTTGTCGGGTGAACCCAAATAGCGCGCATTGGGTCGTTCTGCCAATTCTTCATCGCTGATAGGGGCGTAACCGGCTTGATCTTCTAAGATTCTCTGCCACCTGACCACAACTTCGTGCTTGCCGTAATCTCTGAGTTTTTGGAAAGTGATTTTATCTCGTTTTTCATTCAGACTGACCTGAACAAAAGGTAAAATCAATTCGGCCGTGGCTTGATCCCACCCATCAATAAAAGCAAGTTCATAGAGGGAAAAAAGCTGACCAAATTCCTCTCGGTAATCCAGAAAGCGGAGAATCTGATCATTGGTCAATAATCCTAGCCCATAAAGGTCATCCACCGTGGCGGTGTTGAGATTTAAAGGGAAGTCGAGGTATATTGCCAGCTGTTCAAAAAGTGTGGTGTAGTCGAGGTTCTCATCTTCGGCGGCCTCTGCAATTTGCTCAATCCGCTGCTCAATGATATTTCCTCGATCGACATTTTGATCGTTCTGTCCCCATGATTGCAAAAGGCAGAATGAGAAAATGACTATGAGGACCGACTGCCTCATTTTTTACCCGGGTTGTACGTCAGTGAAATCTGAGGCGAGTGGCCCAGTATACTGCTATAGCTCGATGCCAAATCGAATTGAAAGCTGTCAAATTTCACACCCAATCCGAAACTAAATAAACTTGGCTCGGAAGACGCACCCAAGCGCAAATAGAGAATGTCGACAGGCTGGTATTCAATTCCGCCGCGGAAAAGCGCGTTTTGGTCAATGTCCTTTTCGACTTCTCCTGCTAAGAGAACATCTTCACTGATTTGATAGCCCGCTCCCAGTCGAATAACGGTGGGTATGGTTTCATCGGGAATGGCCAAGTCTCCGTTATCGATGAGCTTGGTTCGGGTGGGATTAAAAAGATGAGCGGCCACCGTTACCCTTTCCGAAACTTCCATTCGAAGGCCGACTTCAGCAGTTAGCGCACCTGCGTTTCCGTAATCTTCGGCCGCAATGCGGGCAGTCTGGTAATTGATCTGAACACCTACGGAAAATCTTTCGGATAGCTTCATTCCATAAGCCAGACCAAGCTTTCCCTCGTTGTAAACGTTGTAGCCAAAGTTGCTATAGTTAATTCCAATGGCTCCGTTACCCAAAGGCACGGCTCCGGCAAATCCGGCGAAAGCCATCCCATCAACTAAAAATCGGTTCTCGTAAAATGCCCCCGCGGTGATATGCTCGACATACCCCAGCCCCGCCTGGTTGTGAAAGCTGCTCCAAATGTCGGTAAAGGTCAAAGCCGAATTGGCCATGCCTGCAGGGCGGGCTCCGACGGGATCGGTTCCGTTCTGTCCCCACATCAAAATTGGAAGAAACGCGGTTATAAAAAGTAGCTTTTTCAAATGATTGGAATTGATGGCAAAATACGAATCTCAATTGATGGAGGATGTTAAGCTCAAATTAAATTCCAAGCATCGACAAATATATTTTTCAGAACAGAAATTTGTCTAGTGATAAGTCTTGAATATCAGTCATCTAAACCTTAT
>DATFKV010000451.1:0-5452 GCA_035268465.1 Cryomorphaceae bacterium
TTAATGAATTTCGCGCAAGCGAAAGAAATGGATATCAACACCTTATGTAACCCTTCCATTCTGCATACGTATGTATCGGTACCCTATAAATTATGAATCGTGTGCAAAATACCTATCCGAGTTAAAAAACTCATTGAAAAAGGACACCCACCTTACTGCCTCTGCTGTGAATCAAAAGAAAAACTCACTTTCGATCACATCTACCCGAAGAGTAAAGGCGGACCCGATTGCGACAGCAACGGACAGATACTCTGCCAATCGTGCAATAACACCAAAAGCAATCTCATCCTTTCCATTCCCGAACTGCGAGAGATACTGCTTATACGAAGAGAAGCGAATGCTACGCCGTGGTATGAGCCGTATCGATTGACGGCATGATTAACAACGTTTAATCTTTTGTTCAAATTCAAGCTCTCCGGAAAGGCCTTAATGGACCTGATTTTCAGCTTTTTTTATTGTCGGACAGGGGGTATCTACTTGACCAACAGAACCGGCAAATCCTTATCCACGGCAATCAACTGCTCGGCTACGGAGCCAATAAGCAATTCATCTTTGTCTGTAGTGCCTTTGACACCTACCACAATAAGATCTGTAAAATGACTTCTGGCATAATCGTAAATGGTTCTGCCCAGGGTTTTTTCACCGGCATGCTCTACTACGAGTTCTATCTCATCAGCCTTCTTTGCACCCGCAATAAATTTGCGCAATCTTTTGAGCTTGTCTTCTGCCTGTTTGTCTTGCAGATTTCTGCCTCCGCCTCCCACAAAGGGAAAATAAGCCCCGGGCAATCTGAAAACGTGGTACGCCGTAAGTTTTTGTTGGCTATTGGTCAGCAATGGCAATGCAAAGTTCAACGCTTTTTTGGAAAATGAAGAAAAGTCAATCGCCACGAGAATATGCTCTAGTTGCAATCGAGAAGTTTCGGTAGTAAAAAGAATGGGCTTGTGAAGCAAACGTGCCATTCTTCCCGAAAAGATGCCTGTGCCCTGGTGCACGATTTTTTTGCCCAGGATGCAAAAATCCACATCGCTTTGGTTGATATAACTCATCATGTTGGTTTTGCTACCATCCTGAAAAAGCACGACTTCAATCTTGTCAGGATCCAAGCCTGACTCCTGTGCCCGCTCCGTGAGTTCTTCATTTAGAATATCCTCAATGGGCCTTTCTAAATTCGGGAAATGAACTTTCAAATCTCCCGTAAACTCTTGCAATTCGATGTAATGCGCTATATAGAGTTTGTCAATTTCAAATGTTCTGTTGAGCTGTGCAATCTGCCGCATCAGCGTAAGATCCATTTCCGAAAGGTCTAAAAATACAAGGGCGCGTGTCATAGGTTTTATTTTTCGGGTTTATCGTTCGATTTTCCACGTTTGGCGATGACATCCTTTAATCGGGATTCGTATGCCGAAAGATCTGCTTTAGTCTCCTCAGCTTTTGTCAAAGCGTATTCGCGATTCAATCCTTTGTAAAGGCTGTACATCATGACTACCAGTACGAAAGCAAAAGGCAGGCCGGTGGTAATGGCTGCCGTTTGGAGGGCAGTGAGTCCTCCCCCCACCAGTAGTACCGCCGCTACAGCCCCTTCGGTAATTGCCCAGAAGATGCGTTGACCCACCGGGGCATCCAGCTTCCCGCCTGCGGTAATGCTATCGATCACCAGCGAACCGGAATCCGAGGAGGTGACAAAAAAGTTGATGACCAACACCACGCCTATGGCCGAAGCAATCCCCGAAAGGGGAAAAGCATCCAAAAGAACGAAGAGCGAAGTAGAAACATTTGAAGTAATGTCTTCACCGATGTTTGCCATACCACTCATCTCCAGAAAAATTCCCGATCCGCCAAAAGTGGTCATCCATAAGAAAGTGAGCAATGAGGGCACCAGAAGAACGCCTGTGATAAACTCTCTTACGGTTCGGCCTTTCGAAACGCGTGCGATAAACATCCCCACGAAAGGCGACCAGCTAATCCACCAAGCCCAGTAGAATACGGTCCATCCGTTTTGCCATCCCGCCTTAGATTCAGCTGTGTATGATTCCGTCCAAAAACTCAGCTTAAAAAAGTTTTGGACGTAATACCCCAGGTTTTGGATGTAGGACTCAAAAATGAACGAGGTGGGACCTACAACCAGGACGAAGAGCAAAAATATGGCGGCAATCCGAATGTTAAGCTCCGAGAGCTTTTTTACTCCTTTGTCGATGCCCAATATCACGGAAACGGTAGCCACCGCAGTAATTGCTGCAATCAGCAACACTTGTGTGGTCACATTGTCGGGCAATTCAAAAAGGTAATTGAGTCCGGAACTCACCTGTTGCACCCCCAAGCCCAGTGAAGTAGCCAAACCGAAAAGAGTGGCCAATACCGCAATAATGTCAATAACATCGCCAATCCATCCGTGAATCCGCTCGCCGAGCAATGGGTAAAAAACCGATCTGATGGTCAGGGGCAGTTTTTTGTTAAACGCAAAGAAACCCAAGGCCAAACCTACAAGGGCATAGATTCCCCACGCGTGTAAGCCCCAGTGCAGAAAGCTGAACCCCATGGCTTGTAAGGCATTTCCCTTTGCGGTTCCCATTTCTACCGGCGGATTCAGATAATGGTTCATCGGCTCAGCCACTCCCCAAAAGATGATCCCGATACCCATACCGGCACTGAAGAGCATGGCAAACCAAGCTGCGGTGCTAAACTCGGGCTCGGCATCCCTTCCGCCAAGGCGAATGCCACCGAGCTTGCTAAAACCGAGATAGATGCAGAACAATAGAAAGAGATTGGTCACCAAGACGAAAAACCAGCCCCCGTAGTCGGATATGAACTCTTGAATATCCGCAAAAACGGTTTCCATGGGTTCGCCTATCACCAATGTTATGGTGATAAAGGAAACAATGAGAAACGAAGCCGGCCAAAACACCGGTTTGTGTATGTCGAAATACTTATTCTCTCTCTTTTCGCTCATCTGCTGCTTTTCACTTTTTGTGTGTTTAGAAATAATACCCCAGGTTAATATTGAACCGGGTATTGACCGTTGGGCTCTCATCGAGTCTGTTCACCTCATTCGGATCTTCTGCCGAAGGTCCCGGAGCATTGGCCACGTCTACCCCCCGCCCGGAGCTCAGTGCCGAACCGCCGAAGCTATTGCTAAGCCAAGGTTGGTTGATTCCCGAAGCTATATCAAAGTAGGTGTAGATGTTTCCTGCCTTCACCAAAAAACCCAATACGTTGTGCTGGCTGGCCACAAACGGTTTATCGACACCGTCTTCGCGAAAGACTCCGTATTTATGCATGTAGGAATAGTCTTCGTAAAATACGATTTCGTCTATAGGTCCTAAGTTCACCTCCTTGGTCCACGAGAGGCCAACAGAAAAAATGGAAGCTTCAGAAGCCACGCGGTAAGTGCCAAAACCGTATGCGCCCATATTGATATAATTTACGTTTGTGCCGCTATCGGCGGTGATATCCGGATAGGCGTAGTGTGTGGCTTGCAGTTTTACGTCCATGTTTGGCGCCACTGAAAACTTCGCATGTATTGCCGCAGCATAGTGAAGCGAACTGTTTTTCGTATTTGAATTGTAAATTTCACCCAACTGACCCGATGCTCCGACCAAAAAATTGTCGTTGTCGTATTCCGCTCTCAGGTTCAACTGGTTTCTCTCTTTGTTTCCGTTGTATCCGTCCTCGGGAATCACATCGTAGGAATAACGCGCACTCATGAAGCTTCCGAAATCGGGTTCACTCACGCCGCGCGGCTCGGCCATGAGAAAATAAGCAGCATGAAAAGTCCAGTCGCCGCGCTGAAAACGGTATTTGATTCCCGTGTCGTAATCGTCTTCCAAACCCACATAATAGGGCAACTGAAACCACCAGGAATTGCCGAGGAACTCCAACATTCCGAAGGGCACTTGCGTAACACCGAGCTGCACTTCACTACCGTCGTCAAATTCATAGCCGAAGTACCCTTTCTTCAAAAAATGAGTATTAAAACCCGGATAAAAACGGTATTCGAAATTCAGTTCTATTCCATTGGTTTCTCCATTGGCCTCAAACCGAAAGGTGTCCCAAAACAATCCGTTGCGGTTTTCGGTGGGTAAGTCAAAAGTTTCACCTTCGTAGATCGTGTACATGGTGTTGAAGCGGACGGCGCCACCTATATTGATGTAAGTGGTGTCCCTGCTTTCTTGCGCAGTCATTCCCAAACCACAGCCGAGCGACAGGATGAAGAGAAGTATGTCTTTATTCTTCAAAATCGAATAGATCGGTTGAATCATAATGAACGAATCTATCCTGAAAGGGCCAAATTTTCAGCCACTTATCTCAAAAAAAAGGTGGCTTACTCTGCTCCCGAAAATTCGCCATTGATGTGGCCGGAGCGGTTTGAGAGAACCTGCAGACAATCAAATCTTGCAGCCGGAATAAATGGAAAATATCGCCTGAGCAGAGCTGTAGTTAATTGGAAAATGAGGCAGGCACTTTTACCCCTATCTTTGCGCCAATGAACGCTTAAAGCAGATTTTTGAAAGACCTTTTACTTGTCACCCCTCCATTTACGCAATTGAATACGCCCTACCCCGCTACGGCTTATTTGAAAGGCTTTTTGAATACCAAGCATATCAGTAGCTATCAGATGGACTTGGGCATCGAGGTAATTTTGGAGCTATTTTCAAAAAAGAGCTTTGAAGTCATATTCGCGGAAGCGTACAAGAACCACCGGATCAGGTCGAATAATAGCCGTCGGATTTACGCCTTGCGACACGAATACTTATTGATATTGGATGAGATCGTGCAATTTTTACAAGGAAAGAACCAAACCTTTGCCCGACAAATTTGCACGGAGAATTTCTTGCCCGAAGCTTCCCGCTTTGAGGCATTGGATGATATGGATTGGGCATTTGGTCTGATGGGCATTCAGGATAAAGCAAAACACCTGGCCACCTTATTCCTAGAAGATTTGTCTGATTTTATCGTGGAATGCGTCGACCCCCATTTTGGCTTTAGCCGATATGCAGAGCGACTGGGACGAAGTGCCAATTCCTTCGACGAGCTCTATGCTTCTCTTCAAGGAGAGCTGACCTACATCGACCGAATTACCCTCAGTATTCTCGACAAGCAGCTTGCGAAAACCCAAGCCAAACTGGTCTGTTTTTCAGTGCCCTTCCCGGGAAATCTCTACAGTGCATTCAGGTGTGCCCAATACATAAAAGCCGAGTATCCGCTTGCGAAAACAGCCATGGGCGGCGGCTTTCCCAATACCGAACTGCGCTCGCTGAAGGATGTCCGAGTCTTTGAATTTTTTGACTACATCACCCTCGACGACGGCGAATTGCCCATTGAGCTTCTGGCGCAAAAGGTTCTTGGCAAAGACAAGGTGGAATACAAACGCACCTTCCTCTTGGAAAACGAGGCGGTGATTTATAAAAACAATACCACCAAATCGGACTACAAACAAAGCGAAATCGGCACG
>DATFKV010000452.1:0-9679 GCA_035268465.1 Cryomorphaceae bacterium
AGAATCCGCGCATGGTTTTCGTACCACCCAAAAGTGCTTGTGAAATAAAGGGAGCCTCACCGTCAATCGACTCCGAGAAAAAACGCAGGGCGAAGTGATCCTTCTCAGACATCTCAAAGAATTTCCTGAAGTCTAATCGAATTCTGGTGTAATCGAAATCGCTGCCGATGTAATCACCGTGTAAATCAAACGTCACTTCAGCGTACCACCCTTTGAATGTTTCAATGTAATTGTCGCGGTTATCGTAATTGAACAAAAGACCAAGTCCTGTATTCAATCCGCCTGAATTTCCGCTGATCGGCCTATTGGCTAATTGACCTTCGGGGTCTAGCTCAGTGATGGTAAAATCATCGAGAATAAACCTTCCGCCCAAATAGAAGTGGTTAGCTACTTCTTTCATTCCGGTGAGACGGACCCGAGGGAAATCCACTCCGTAAAGCTCTTCGAAATCTTCGGGTTGATCGTTGCCGATCCCGAAAAAGAAATAGTTGTATCGATACCAGCCCAGTTCTCCAAAAACAGAATACTCCTCCTCATTCCACCAGACCTGAAAAGGGAGGTAGGCCAATATCTGATCTTCGAGGGTGTAGGCGGCGGCAAGTTGAAATTGCGACGGTCGTGACTCGGGACTTTCATTTTTGAAACGCCAAGATAAAAAGGCGGCTCCACCAAATCCCCAGCTTGTCTCAGGAGTGAAAAAAACTGCCGGAAGTGGAACGAACGTGACTTTGGATGAGTCGGCTTGCTGGCTGAAACCATCGTGTACCGAAAGGCACAAAAATAAAAAAAGGGCGATCCTTCTTATCACCCTCCCAAACTATTGAAAATATCAGAACCAATCACACAACCTCGTTTTCTTTTCTTGTCGGATCCAAGTCTTTTTGTTCAAATTAGATAAAGAGAGAAGTGAGGTTCGGTTTTACCGCAAAGCCCGCGAAGAAGGCGCAAAGTTCGCGGAGAGATCTGCTTATTTTTACACCTCATCGATTGCGACTGCAATCCTCTGAGACCTCATATTTATAAGCTTTGAATGTCAAAATTCTCGGCGCACTCTGTGCATAATTAAGCTTCACAATTGCTGATGCGAGGTTCGGTTTTACCGCGGAGCACCCAAAGGTCGCACAGAGTACACGAAAAAATCTCCTTGTAATCACACAGCCAACTTTAATGTTCGAATAATCTCTGCGTTCTCAGCGCCTCCTCTTTTTTCTCTGCGAGAACCCGAGTCTAACTAATCACATTAGAATAGTACGAGGTTCTGTTTTAACGCAGTGCACGCAGAGGTCACGCAGAGTCCGCGGAGAAATCCACTTGCTATCAGACCACCTCGTCGCCTTTTCTTGTCGGCTCCAGGTCTTTTTGTTCTTCTTCGTTAAACAGACGGCTTTTGATCACAAATCTTTTGCCGTAAGGAATATCCAAACTGAAGCTAGAGCCACGACCTTCCGTGCAATCGAGCGTGAGATGAGTATGCTTCCAATATTCAAATTGTGAGGCACTCATGAAAAACTCACATCCGTAAACTTCACCGAGGCGGACGTCCGAGGGCCCTGTTTTGAATTCTCCTTTTGCGAAGCACATTGGGGTAGAGCCGTCGCAGCAACCACCGCTTTGATGAAACATCAACTCCCCGTGATCGGCTTTGATTTGATCGATCAAGGCTCTGGCATCGTTGGTAATGTCTATTCTTTGGTATGGCATTGCTTCACTTTTTTTGTCAGAGAGTAAAATACAAACTTCCCGACGCGTATAAAACGAATCGGGAAGTTTTGTCAACTATATGGTCACTTTTAGTCGTGGTCTAAAAGAAACCCAGCTTATTCTTATCATAAGAAATGAGCATGTTCTTGTTTTGACGGTAGTGGTTGAGCATCATCAGGTGGTTCTCTCTTCTGAAACCCGATTGCTTGTAACCGCCGAACGGTGCATGAGCCGGATAATTGTGGTAGCAGTTCACCCATACTCGACCCGCTTGAATGGCTCGAGGTACTTGGTAAAGTTCGTGCGCATCGCGGCTCCAAACTCCTGCTCCGAGACCGTAAAGGGTATCGTTGGCAATTTCAATGGCTTCTTCCGTGTTTTTAAAGGTCGTCACGGAAGTTACAGGACCAAAAATTTCCTCTTGGAAGACTCGCATTTTGTTGTGGCCTTTCATGATGGTGGGCTTGATGTAGTAACCCGTTTCAAGTCCGCTATTCAAATTGGCCGCCGCACCACCGGTTAGGATTTCAGCTCCTTCCTGCTTACCAATGTCCATGTAGTTCATCACTTTGTCGAACTGATCCTTGGAAGCTTGCGCCCCCATCATGGTTGTGGTGTCAAGAGGGTTACCCATCTTAATTGCTTCGGTTCGTTGAATGACGCGATCCATAAATTTCTCATAAATACTTTCGTGAACGAGCATTCGACTCGGACAGGTACAAACCTCTCCTTGGTTCAACGCGAAGAGCACCGCGCCTTCGATGCATTTGTCGAAAAAAGCATCATCGGCGTCCATAATGGAAGGGAAGAAAACGTTTGGCGATTTTCCACCAAGCTCCATTGTTACGGGATTGAGGTTCTCAGATGCATATTGCATAATGAGTCGTCCCGTAGTTGTTTCGCCGGTGAAGGCTACCTTCTGAATACGTGGTGATTGCGCCAATGGCTTACCTGCCTCGGGGCCAAAACCGTTTACAACATTGAGCACTCCTTCGGGAATCAGATCGCCGATGAGCTCCATCAATACCATGATCGAAGCGGGCGTTTGCTCGGCAGGCTTTACGATGGTACAACAACCGGCGGCGAGGGCAGGTGCTATTTTCCAAGTGGCCATCAGTAAGGGGAAATTCCACGGAATAATTTGGCCTACCACTCCGAGTGGCTCGTTTATGTTCATCGAAACAGTCATCTCATCGTGTTCAGAAACCGAACCTTCGTCAGCGCGGATGACACCCGCGAAATAACGGAAGTGATCTACCACCAAGGCGAGATCGGCATTGATGCTTTCGCGAACGGCCTTTCCGTTGTCAACGGTTTCTACTCTTGCCAGATATTCGAGATTCTCTTCAATTTTGTCCGCTACTTTTAGCAATATATTGCTTCTGTAGGTGGCGCTTGATTTACCCCAAGTTTTAAAAGCTTTGTGGGCGGCATCAATGGCCATTTCAATATCGGCCGCTTTTCCGCGTGCCACTTTAGTGAAAGGTTTTCCATCGATGGGCGAAATGGCATCGAAGTATTCTCCTCCCGCGGGCTCTACAAATTTCCCTCCGATGTAGTTTCCGTATTTCTCTTTAAATTCAGGCCTGGCGAGTACGGTGCTGCTCGGCGCTTCTGCTGTTTGTGTTGACATTACATTAATTTTAAAATTCAAATGCAAGAACAGGAATATCATCATATACTCCTCTACCGTAAGTCGCAACGATTAGCACAATAGTCTCATCTCACTTGCCGGCTTGTCAAAACAGAGCCTTTTGTGTACCTTGAACATCTTTATTATGTGGTAGAACAGGGCAGATGCTAGATCGATTCAATCTCAAAGAGAAACACAAAATTTTCAGCTCGCCGGTTACGGATATAGAGCACCGTACTTCGCACAATGCGGATCATGCCGTGCTGAATGTATTTGAAACGCGAAAAATTACTCACAGCTTCGACTTGAAGTTTGACAATCCCACCGTGGTGAGCATGATTCAAGGAAAGAAGGTGATGCACCTAAAGTCCATTGACCCGTTTGAGTTCCGTCCGGGAGAAACTATAGTTATGCCCGCTTGCGAATTAATGTACATCGATTTTCCCGAGGCAAGTCAAGACACCCCAACGCAATGCATGGCTTTGGAAATCAGTGATGGATTCGTGCAAAACACCATGACCTGGCTAAACGAATATTTTCCGAAAGTCGATGATGGCTCTTGGAATTGGACCAAGGACAATTTCCTGCTTATGAACAATCAAAACGTTCAGGAAAGTCTGAACCGACTGATTAGAACCATGGTGCAAAACAACTACGGCAAACAGTTGATGGCCTCCAATGCCACCCGAGAGTTGATCGCCATGCTGATGCAGACAAACGCGAGGCACTTCCTTCTCGACAACCTCAAGGCGCTTTCCACCAGAAATCGGTTGGCGGGAGTCATCCAGTTCATTCGGAAAAACATCACGAGCAAATTCACGATAGATGAATTGGCCGACAAAGCGTGCCTCTCACGCGCGCAATTTTTCCGAAGCTTCCAGCGCGAAATGGGGGAAACACCGGTGGAGTTCGTCAACAAAGAAAGGTTGAGATTGGCGAAAAGACATTTGCTCCAGCACAATCAATCCATTAGCCAAGCTTGCTACGGGAGCGGCTTTAGCAGTTTGAACTACTTTTCGAGAATCTTCAAGAAATTTGAGGGAGTGACACCAACAGAATGGATACACACCAAAAGGTCTACAACGTAGAGCGTAACTCATTATTTTTGCGCCACTAAATAAACATAATGAGCTATGAAACAGGCGTGGAACAGACTCCTTAAATTATCAAACCCAATAGTTGAGCTCTTGGAAAAAGGAGGGTTCTATCGCTCCATATTCAAAGCGTTGTATTGGTTAAATGCCATTAGCTTCTTAATTGTGGTACCAACTTTCTTGACTTTTCAAGCCGCCATGAGCGATTTGTTCAGCTATGATTTGGGGATCATCATTTGGTACTGTGTTCTGTTTATCATAACGGTTGTATTCAGCCTGATTTTATTTTCTTTTTGGCTAAACAAGAAAGATCAGCTCAATGAAGTAATTCATACGGAAAATGAATTTTTTATAATTCCGGCTATAGCCCACTATATCAGAAGCAGCGGAGAATCTTTCGGCATTTGGATGCTTTCGGGAAATTTTATCCTTGGGATTCTGGTATACTATGTAATGGGAGAAGAAACATCATTCATTTTCCAAAATGGTTTCGGATTGAGCCAATTTCTACCTATGGCCAAGTTTCTCACATTCCTCTCCCCGATCTTTGGCGTTGTGGTCATTCTTTTGAGCCGATTCTTTGCTGAGACAATTTCGGCCATTGCAGCAATTGCAAATAATACGGGAAGATTAAAAAGAGTCACTGCCGTAAGTACCTCTTCCACTGCGCTACTTGAGGCTGTTAATGAGCCCACTATTGAGACAAGCAATGAAGAAAGTGAATCAGGCGAAGAAAAAAGGAATCCTGACAAGCCTGACGATCCCGATTGGTCTGACTATCATCCGAAATAAGGTAGGGCGATTCAACCTCTTAAAACTTCTTGTAAACCCCCACCCCATAATTGGGCGCGGCCAAAATGTTCTTTCCCGCAAAGGCTCCCGCTGCCGAAACGGAAAAACCAATCTGATTTTTCATTTCGTAAGCTAATTCCAGAGAAGGGCTAATAAACTCGGTATTGTTTGAGAAAATCGTTCCTCCCTGCGAAGGATCGGCATCGCCATTGAAAAAGGACTGAACGACATCTACTTTGGCAATGGCCATAAAATTATTCCAAAATCTCGTTCCAACCTCAGCACCCAACCGGTACTCGTCTGAAAAGTCATTGGTGCGGTTGTTCAATCCTGCATACATCGAAATCCACGCATTTTCGGACAGGGGTCGACTTAAGTCCAAACGAATCATCTGATTGAACTCGCCATCACCACTTTGGAGAATTCCCGTTTCACCTCCCGACACTTCACCCGTGGGTAAACCGAACAAAACGCGGACTGAAGCGACCCACGTATCTGATTTGTAAAAACCGTATTGCAAGGACAAATCGACATCTCCGATTGAGTTCAACTCATCACCCGGAATCTCCATCCCCGAAAATCGAAACCGTGTTTTATTCAGTGTGCTTCTCGTGAAAAAAGGCACATAGGCAATTGCCGTGAGGCGATCGGTCAATCCGTACTCGCCGTAGACCGAAGTGGCGTAATAACCGATGGTCGTGATGTCGATAATTTCTCCGTCGGGGTTGAAGAGTTGGCCACTGTAAATCGCGTTTTGACCGAGCTTTACAAATCCTTTTCCTTTGACGTAAGTCCAGCCACCGCCGGCAAATACCGACGAGATCCAGAACACGCACAGTGGGAATAAAAAGAGCTTCTTCATATTAGTTGAGTTGGGCATATCCAAAAGTGATGGTTGCGGGTTTGCAAAGGACTATGACATAATTGAATTCGTCGATTGCTACAGTAGGATCAATTGCCGAAACGTTAAAGAGATGCGCCCCACCTGAAGTGACTTCTTGAATCTCCACTCCTTCATTTCTAGTGACACTGCCCGAAGTAGAATTGCTCAGGTAGATAAAAGTACCGAGTGCGAAATCGGTATCGAAATTATTTCCCAAGCTCAGCATCAAATCTCCGTTGTCGGAGAGAAAAAGTTCAGTGGAACCATCGGCATCGTATCCGTTAGCACCGCTAAATGTTCCCGTTCTGCTGGTTTGCCCGACTTGAATTCCAAGTGTGTTGCTCTGTACGCCCTCTACCGTCGCGATGATGCGACCAAACCCGTTGGCAACTCCTGTGGCAACTCCATTTGCATTTACCGAAAGGTAGGCGGGATCCAGCGATGTGAATTCAACCTCCAAGCCATCGATCGGGTTGTCGAAGACATTCAGTACCTGCACCGAAAGAGTGACTTCCTGCCCGATGCTGATTTGATTTCCGACGGGAGACGAAATGGATACCTGAGCGACATCTTTCTCGTTTTCCACAACTGTGACCAATAGCGGAAGACTTGTCGCGTTTCCAACCGAACAGGTCAGGTTGGCCTGACCGCTTCCTTCACCGGTAACCAATCCGGCAATATCTACCGTGGCGACAGACTCATCGGATGAACTCCAAATAAGTTGGACGTCTTCTTCGATTCCAAAGCGATCGAAAAAGGTAGCTGTGGCTTGGGCAGAATTCCCAATAAGGAGGGAGAGCTGCTCTTGATCCAAAACAATGGATTCCCCAACAATGGGATCGTCAACCTCGTCGGTGCCGATGCAGCTTGAAAGAATGACAATGATTAAAAATGGTAGGGTTCTCATAGAGTATTCTTTGGGTTCGAAAGTTGAATTCGCCTTTGATGACCAAGAATACAATGATCATAGAACTCCCACCCTGAAATAGCGTTTAGGTGTCGGCCGGTTTACATGCCAAGCACGTTGACGAGGAAATCAGGTACAGATTATTAAATCATTCAAAGCGATAAAACAGCTCAGGCCTAAAAACCGTGCACGGCAAATGCAGTGTAGGTAATAAGCGATTGCACAATGACGATGAAACAACCTTGATTTGTGCATACACCCTTTCTAAAAGGGCACTGAGGCAAAATACCTTTGTACACAAGCAGTCAGCCAGAAGCTATGACATAAAAAACCCCGTAAAAACGAGGGAATCTGATCGGATTAAAAAGCCTTTTCCCTTTACTGCGGGGTGATCGTTATACCTTCAGAAAGGTAGCTTGGACTTACATTCTGTGTTTGATTTTGATACTCAAAAGGGGGTGGTGATACTTTCTTCACTACTGTACATAGCTTTGTCAAAAGGAATTCTCTAAGCCGCTTGTCGCGATGTCAAATATTTTATACCTTTAGGTACTATACCATGTAGTATAAATGATTAAATCACCTTTCAAGTACGGAGTGACGGTAAGTAAATCAGCCTTTACCAACCGCGAAGTGGAGTCTCAAAAACTATACGACAACCTGACCCATGGTATTAATACCATTATCATTTCACCAAGACGATGGGGTAAATCCAGCTTAGTAGAAAAGGTTTGTGAAGACATAGAACAAAAGAATCCAGATCTGCGCATAATCAGTATTGACTTGTTTACGGTATCATCACAGCAAAAATTCTTTGAGGTATTCGCAAGGGAAAGCTTAAAAGCTTCATCAAATAAACTCGAAGAATGGATTGAGATGGGAAAGACCTTTTTCCATAGCCTCATTCCCAAAATAAGCATAGGCATTGATCCTACTACCGATTTTTCCATCTCTTTTGATCGAGAGGAAATAAAAAAGCATCAGGATGAAATTTTAAGTTTACCTGAAAACCTTGCAATAAAGAAAGACCTCCGAATTGTAATTTGTCTGGATGAATTTCAGAACCTGTCCTCACTGAAAGACTACGAAAATTTGGAAAAAAAGATGAGGGCTATTTGGCAGCGGCAAAAGAATGTAACGTATTGCCTCTTTGGGAGCAAAAGACATATGATGAGCGATATTTTCAATGATCCATCAAAGCCTTTTTATCGATTCGGGGATATCATATCACTGCAAAAAATAAAGAATGAAAAATGGACCGCATTTATTCTTTTGAAATTTGCGGAGACGGGAAAAACCATTTCGATTGAGGATGCAGGATTTTTGGCTCAATCCATGAAAAATCACTCTTGGTACGTGCAGCAATTGGCGCATTATACTTGGCAAAAAACAGCTAAAAACGCCAACAAAGAAACCATCAGAGAAGCCCTTGAAGAACTTATCGCAGCCAATACACCGCTGTATCAAAATGAAACAGAACAATTGAGCAGAACCCAACTAAACTTGCTTAAGGCCGTAGCAGTTGGAGAAACAAAATTCACAAGCACGCGTGTCATGACTGACTACCATTTGGGTACTCCTCGAAATGTCAGCAAAAACAAGTTGATCTTGGAACAAAAAGATATTATTGAATCGGGTGAAACCGGATTTGAATTTCTCGATCCGGCCTTTGAACTTTGGTTTAAGAAAACGTTTTTGTGAAAACCGATAATTCGTCAAACTACAGATAATTAGAGTGTCGAAGAGCTACCAGACCGCAGGCGGGAAGAACCCGCCCAAAAGCCTGCGGGGCGGAGTAGTTCGTCGGTCTATTATCAATGCCCTGTAGTTTTATACCAAAGAACCTCCAAATCGAAGCCATGTCCCTGTCTCCCTCAGGAGGGAGTGGGTTCGCCGACGGTAGGAGGCGAAGTCGAGGGAGGACGAGAAGCTGATCGTCATTCGTAGCGCAGCGTTAAAAAGAGGTATCCATTTTCTAACGCAGAGCGCCTGCGCCGCTGGCCGCGCTCTCGCAGAGAAGCCGCCGAGTCTGCGGAGGTTTCATTCAGGCTGCTCGAAATTCTCAAAACAAAGGATTTATGAAAGTGCTCTTCTCCACTACGGATAACTGCTGTTATTCGCACACCGTTAGACGCATTTTTTGGACATAAAAAAACCCCGTAATAACGAGGGCATTTAATCGGTTTAACAAAGCCTTTTTCCTCTACTGTGGCGTGATATTCGTATCGTCAGAAAGGTAGCTTGGACTTACATTCTGTGTTTGGTTTTGATAGTCAAATGGCGTATTTGGCGCTACAGCGCTATTAAACATCTCAACATCAATAAAGTATTTTTGCGTTTGTATGGCAACATCTAGGGTGTTTGCAAAACTTGGATCTGCATTTCCTACACTGCTTCTTGAGGTGACAGGGGACATTCCATACGCTCTCATCATTATTTCTTTTTGTGCATTCTGCGGTATTCCTGTTACTCCAATAAGTGCAGATACGTATGCTGATGGCTCGCCTTGAACTTGCGGACTTGGGCTTGGCTGTTGTGCTGTTATAAGTTGGTCAGATCCTTCGATAATATTTGTTCCATAGTCAAATTGATTTTCAGATTCAAAGTCGTATGGGCTTAAATTTTCTAGTTCAGCACTGTTACTCACGAATGAGAATGGTAACCACTCG
>DATFKV010000453.1:0-6494 GCA_035268465.1 Cryomorphaceae bacterium
TGAAATCTTTCCAAACCCTTGATCGGAATGGTTTTAATATAAGTACCGAATATGTCAAACACCAGAATGCCCGATTCGGGGTTGTTTAAATAAATTCGGTTAGTGAATTCTACCATGTAATTTGGATTCAGATCCAAACGCAGTACCTGCGATAAATTTCCCGTTGTAGCGATTTGTGCAAAGTTCTCGTTCATTCTCAGCAGGGAAAAATTCATGGCATCGTAAAACCAAAAATGATTTTGCACAGAGGAACACCCCAGTGTGCCCATGCTAATGTTTTTATCGAGAAGGTTAATTCTTCCTCGGTTGTCGCTTAATGTATTGTCGAGTAAGACAATGTAGTTCAAGTCGGGATACATCACCATGGGTCGCAGCGGATAGGTAACGTCAAGTGACCCCACCTCACCCATCTGTTCGTCGCTAAAGCGGAAGGCAAAACTGCCATCAGATTTGTATTTGAAGATCTCGGTATTTCGCACTCCGTATACATTCAAGAGGTTATCGTATTCAATGAAATCGAACTTCCCCGGAATGGTATAGAGCTCCATAAATTGGGCTTGTGCGAAATGCAGACTCAATAGAAAAAGTGAAGAAGTGAGAATGGCTCTGATCATACTTTTTCTTGAACGAGCATTTCTCCGATATCGTCTAGGAACTTTCGATTATTCGCCAAACGAGGAACTTTATGTTGTCCTCCCAATTTGCCTTGATTTTTCAACCAATTGTAAAACGTCTTGGACGGAACTTGTTTTACCAATGGAAATCTTAGGGTCAGATTTCCTGTACGCTTGGCTTCGTAGTCGCTGTTGAGTTTCTTGAGCTCATTGTCCATTATGACGGTGAAGGTCTCCAGATTGTCAGGTTCTCTTTCAAACTCGATCAACCATTCATGTCCGCCCGTTCCCTCATCACTCATGTAAACGGGACCCGCCGTGTAGTCTACTATGGAGCAATCACATTCTTCGCAAGCTTTTGAAAGCGCCTTTTCGGCATTGTCGATGATCAGTTCTTCGCCGAAAGCATTGATGAAGTGTTTGGTTCTTCCCGTAACCCTTATTCGGAAAGGGAATTTAGAAGTAAAAGCAACGGTATCACCGATGCGGTAGCGCCAGAGACCCGCATTGGTGCTGATCACAATTTCGTAGTTCTCTCCGATTTCTACCTCGCTTAAGCTTACTATGCGTGGATTTTCATCCTGAGACTCTGAGGCTCTGATAAACTCGTAATAAATCCCATAATCGAGCATGAGGAGCATGTCGCCCGAATTGTCTCGGTCTTGAATTCCGAAATATCCTTCACTGGCATTGTAGCTATCGTAGTAATTCATCTTTTCCGACCCGATGATTCGATCAAACTGCTCCCGATAGGGGGCGAAGTTTACCCCACCGTGAATGTAGAGCTCGAGATTGGGCCAAATTTCATGAATGGTATTTTTTCCTTTGATTTCGAGTACCCGTTTGAGCAAAACCAGCGTCCAAGAAGGAACGCCCGCCATATTGGTCACGTTTTCATCCTTCACGCTCATCGCCATTTTCTCAATTTTCTCTTCCCATTTGTCCATCAATGCAATGGATCGATCGGGTATTCGCTTCATCTCTACCCATAGAGGGAGGTTATTGATAATTATGGCCGATAAGTCGCCGTAATAAGAATCTTTTCTGAACTGGTTGATTTGGCTGCTGCCTCCCAACACCAGTGATTTCCCATTGTAAAGACCATTATCAGGATGATTGTGATTGTACAAAGCCAGAAGATCTTTCCCACCTTTATAATGACAGCCTTCCAATGCCTCTCGACTTACAGGAATAAACTTACTCTTGTCGCTGGTGGTTCCGGATGATTTCGCAAACCAATTGATTTCAGTTGGCCAAAGAAGATTTTGCTCACCCGCCTGTAAGCGGCTCACATATTCCTTCACATCTTCGTAGGTTTGCAGCGGTACGCGATCACGATAAGTACTCTGCGAACGAATGCCTGCGTAGTCGTACTTTCGACCCCACTCAGTGTCTTTCGCCGTTTCAATGAGTCGCTCAAAGAGCTCGTTTTGAACCTCTACGGGATATTTCATAAAGAGCTCAATCTGATGAAAGCGTTTCTTCATGAACCAAGAGAAGACAGAATTAAGGGCCATATTGATGGGTTAGAGAACCAAAATACTAAAAAGGAATTGATCAAGCTTTAATAATGATGAAAGCACAAGGTACACTGAGAAAAATGAAAGTGACCGTAAACGACGGTGTTCATTACAACCTCAATCTAAATAAAGAAATAGGTCCCGAAATTAATCAATGCCTCGATAAGTCATTGACATTAAATTGGACCGGGAAAATCAATTGTACCAACTGCGGGAAGAACCTCAAGAAGACGTTTGGACAAGGCTTTTGTTATGACTGTTTTATGAATGCGGCGCAGGCGGCTCCCTGCATTATCAGACCCGAACTTTGCGAAGCCCATCTGGGCAAGGGGCGTGATGTACAGTGGGAGGAAATGCACCACAACCAGCCACACTTCATCTACTTGGCTCAAACTGCCGGAGTAAAGGTGGGGGTTACGCGATCAACCAATATTCCAAGTCGTTGGCTCGATCAGGGTGCTTGGAGAGCTGTAAAAATTGCGGAAGTTCCTTATCGGAAATTGGCGGGTGATCTGGAGATTGAACTAAAGCAGTACCTGTCTGATCGGACTGATTGGCGTAAAATGCTAAGAGACGAAAGAAGCGAAGAGGACTTGTCGGAACTGCGCGATGCCATGATATCCTTCTTTCCTGAAGATTTGAAGCAATACGCCATTCCCGATTCTGAAGTGTACGAATTTACTTATCCGGTAGGTCGGTATCCCCATAAGGTAAAGTCGATCAATCTCGAAAATGAAAAAACCGTTGAGGGAACGCTAACCGGTATCCGAGGTCAATATCTATATTTTGACAATGAGAATGTGATCAACCTCAGAAAGTATAGCGGGTATGAGGTGGAATTTGCATGTGATTGAAATCTTGCGAATTCCCGGAGCATTCAACAAATCACTCTCTTTTTAGTATTGGTATGTGAAAAAAGAGGATCCTTTTTATGGTCCTCTTTTCACAGAATTATCCGTCGAAAACTCAGCCGACTATTTAGATATCATAAACTTTTCGATCACCGTCTCGATCGGTGTTGTCAGCCGGTACATATAAACTCCAGGAGGCAAGTGTGCACCGCTAAAGGTGAAGCGATAGTCTGTACCCGGTTGAGCTGTTCCGTTGAAAACTGAATGAACCATCCGACCGCTCATATCATAGACCTCGAGTGATGAGTATCCTTCATTTGATACTTGAAAAGCTACATTGGATATATCGCCGGTGGGATTTGGGTAAGATGAAACAACCGCACCCGCAGGGGTGGAAAATTCAGATCCGACCCATGGCCCGACAATGAGTGGGTTTTGAGAGCATCCGCAACGGACCTGCCAGTCGTAAGAGGTGCCCGGGCTGAGGAACTGTCCCGGGATAAAAAACTGAGATACATCGCTTCCCGGGATAATTTTAGTGCCTAAGATACTGCCATTTTTCGGGGCTACGCGAACCTGACACCCAATAGATCCGGCAATGGGGTCCCATGCTATCAAAACACCATTGGGCAGGACTTCAGAAGTCAAGCCCGCGACTGCCGGATAAGGAGTTTCACAGGGTGGCTCACTGCTATTTACAATGATAGTTCCCAGCATATTCGTATGAATATCGCATTGGTAATTGTAGGTGCCTTCTAAAGTGAATGTGACCGACTGAGACCAAGGAGCTAGCTCCGGGCTGCCGGTAGAAAAGGATTCGGGATTGCCGGGAAAGATTGAAGTTGAACCGCTGGCATTGTGAAAACCTTCGACATTGGTCCACGTCACGATGTCTCCCGGCTCGATGGTTAAACTCGCCGGAGTGAATTCGAAATTACTGACTGTAACGATGTGGTTGACTTGTGCTATGGCGGCATTAGCCGCAAAAAATGCCATAGCGGTAGCTGCCGCTAAAAAGAGATTGGTAGAGCTTTTCATAAGTGGTTATTTTAATGATCGGTTATTTGTTTGACGCTCAGACCTATCTCAGGTTGCTCGATTCAGTCATTGACTCTAATCACCGAATGATGATTTACGCCAATTTCTAGCTCTTGGCATAAACTGAAGTCCAATGAGCTTTAATCCTAAAGTACAGACTTCAGACTACGGTGCCATGGATTCCAAAATAAAAAAACCCGGTGTTGAGAGGCACCGGGTTTTTGAATTCGATCAAATTTGATAATCAGTCCACCTTCATCACAAAAGGCATTCTCGCTTGTATTCCCTTCATATCCTTTATGTCCTGAATGGTTTTGTACTGTTCGATCAGCTCTGAGTTCTCCACGTCAAATCCCAAAGCAGTTTTTACCATGGCCATATTCAAATCCTCCAATAGCTCTTGGAAAGGGTCTTTCCTTTTGGGAAGCTCTTTAATCGTATAGTCTTCGATTCCTGCCATCTCGGCGGCTTCTGCGATCGCTTCTTCCAGTCCGCCCAATTCGTCTACCAAGCCCAGCTCGAGTGCATCTGCCCCTGACCAAACTCTTCCCTGTCCGATGGAGTCGATAAATTCGGGTCTCAAATTGCGGCCTTTGGCTACGATGTCTACAAAAGTTTCGTAAGTCCGATCTACTGAGTTTTGCAAAATTGTCATCTCCGCATCATTGAGCGGTCGGCTTATTCCGCCGAAATCGGCAAACTGATTGGTCTCGACATTGTCAAAAGTCAAACCGATTTTGTCATTGAAGAACCCCTTCATGTTTGGAATAATCCCAAATACACCGATTGATCCGGTGATGGTAGTGGGCATGGCGAAAATTTTGTCGGCAGGAGCACTGATGTAATATCCGGCAGAAGCCGCGAGATCACCCATTGAAACAACGAGTGGCTTCGCTTTTTGTGCTTCCACTACTTCGTGCCAAATCATATCGCCGGCAATTGCCACTCCTCCGGGTGAGTTTACTCGGAGTACAATGGCTTTAACGGAAGTGTCTTTGCGAGCCGACTTAATGGCCTCCGTGTAGGTTTCACTGCCTATCGCTCCATCTCCTGATTCTCCCAATCCAATATTTCCTTGAGCGAAAATCACCGCTATTTTATCTTTTTTATACGAGAGCGTGAATTCACCATCTTCTTTTGGTGGTTTAGGAGCCTTGAGGTATTTCCTAAGGGTAACAAAATTGAGTTCGTCATCTTCATCCCGGCCTGTCTTCTCACGCAAGATATTCATGACGTCATCTTCATACATCAAAGCAGTTGCCATCCCCACATCTACTGCGTCAGAGGGGATGCGAATCGAATAGTTTTCCGCGATTTCATTCAGCCGGTCAGCGGATAGTGAGTAGCTCTCGCCCATACCATCGAGCATGGTGCCCCACATAGAATCCAGCCATTTCATGGTCTGCACCCGATTGGCTTGACTCATTTCTTCCAAAATAAAAGGCTCTACCGCACTTTTGAATTTGTTGTTTGAACCACGAATAATTTGAGGCTCGATTTTCAAGTCGTCCAATAACTTTTTGAAAAATGTTACTTCGGCGTTTAATCCGCGGAAATCCATAAATCCTTCCGGGTAGAGGTAAATTTCATCGGCTACGGAACTTAAATAGAGGGCTTTCTGAGTGTAGATGGCGTTGTAGCTCACTATCCATTTCCCACTTTCTTTAAAGTCCAAAAGTGCTTTTCGAATTTCTTGTGTTGTGGCCAGCCCTGCGGGTACAAATTCCACATCGAAGTAGATACCCTCGATCTTCTCGTCGTTTTTTGCCTTCTCAATATTCTCTATAATCTCATCGAGACCTAGGGGTGTAGAGGATTGAAATCCCCCGAAATTGATATTGAAGTGTTCATCGGGCCCTCGGTCAACGATTGGCTGATCAAACTCTATGTGCAAAATGGAATTGTCCTTTACCCTTGTGACCTGACTGGACTTGTCCAAGTCGCCCAAAGCAGCGGAGAAAATTCCGGCGATTATTAATATTCCTACGAATAGCAAGACAAATAGGGAAATAAGTGTTCCCAAAAGACTTGCAAACATGAATTTAAAAAATTGCTTCATTCTTTTTTTTCCTTTGTACAAAAATAGGTTGATTCAGTTTGTTTTCGCCTGTTAATTACACAACCGGTCAATGTATTATTTTAGCGGAAGCAAAATAATGGGGAAATCGTGAAAGAGGAAAAATCTGTGAGAACAGTCTATTTGGGCTTGGGCTGTAATTTGGGGAACAGATTGGAATCCTTGGATAAGGCCATTGTGAGGTTAGGAAGACTGGGCGAGGTAACGGCAAAATCGAAAGTGTACGAGTCACCACCTTGGGGATACGACGATGATCGATCGTACTTAAACATGTGCTGTGCGTTACGTACCGATCTCAGTATCGAAGCCCTTCATGAGGCCACCCTCGACATTGAAGTAGCTCTGGGACGAGAGACGAATAAGCGTAAGACCGGTGAACCTTATAAAGCCAGAC
>DATFKV010000454.1:0-2239 GCA_035268465.1 Cryomorphaceae bacterium
AATCCCAACTTTCTTTTGCAGTGGTTTCCCCAAATTGAATACGGGAGAACGTATGAGGTAAGTGTTCGGGTTAGAGCTATTCTACCTACCTACGGAGACTTTGGGAATTCATGCATAATTGGTCTTCAGGATAACGTTCTGACAACATCCCTTGAGGTGCAGTATGCGAATGGGTTTTTTGACTTCTGTGACATCATTGGCGCTCGAAAAGTGGCACTCGCTTCCCAGTATAGATGGACGTTTCTCAATCTTGATGATTTGACTACCTCCGAGGTTATCGGGTTAGCTGATAGTCGCTTACTCAACATGTACCGCGTTCCCAATCTATTGTTGGGTACTACTTACATTGTAGGGGCATTTGCTACAGTTGCCGGGGAAGAGAGTCCCGCGGGGACTTTGCGTTTTTTAAACATGAATAATGCCGTGCCTAACACCGGGCTCAATAGCGATATTTATCCCTGCGGACAAACCTATCCGATCAGTACATTTCTCCAAGCCAGAGAAGTTTGTGAAGCGGAATCGTACACATGGAGGTTTACCAATACCTCAAGTGCGCAGGCTCCGGTATTCTATACGCGCGACGATGGTAGTCGCTTCGTCGATTTGGATTTCGTGACAGGCTTGATGGAGGGAGATAGCTACGATGTAGAAGTTCTGGCAGCGCAAGGTGGTTTGATCGGTGACTATTCGGTGATTTGTAATATTACCATAGGACCTTCTGAGAATCCGAATCTGTTGATGACACAGCCCACTTTTGCGGCTGAGGCTGATGTAATTGCAAATGAAAATCCCAGTCCGGTTGCTTTAAGAGAAGCCCAGATAAGTTGGGATGTAGAACTGGAAAGGATTTCTAATTCGAATGGCATTTATAACCTGACCTTGTCATCAGAAGACCATAGCCAGATGGCATTCGTTGAGGTTTTCGATTTAAATGGTCGTAGGATAGACATCGCTAGTCCCGTTTTAGCAGTAGAAGCGACTGAACAATTAAATCTATCTAATCTACCTCATGGTGTCTATTTGCTGCGTGTTTTTAATGGCTCACATCAAGAAATCAGGAAGATAACCACCTTCTAATACAGAAATATATTTACCTTAAGGGCTCTGAAGCAGAGCTCTATGGAACTGTTCTGGCACAATGCACCCTTGGTACGTATTCTCGTACCCTTACTTTTAGGACTTATATCAGCCCTGAGATTTGACTCTTTCTCAGACTCAAAACCCTTCTGGATTGTTGCCGCATTAGTTACCATCGTTTTGCTGGCCTCTCTGGACAAGATGTGGAAACAAATGAGTAAGAATCATTATTTCGGCATTCTTTCATCCATTACATTTTTTCTTCTAGGAGCTGCAATGGGCTACAACGCTATCGACGCTGATTCTGAGCTTCCCGCCGGCGATAGCTACTTGGCAATCGTAGAAACCTTACCCGTAGAAAAGGCAAATAGCTATGCAGTCAATTTGAAAGTGTTCAACGTTCAAACTGACTCATTTCGCTACCAGTCATGTGATGAGCGCATTATTGCTTACTTCTCTAAAGAAGGGTTCGATTCGCGGATAATTCCCGGTAATTCTATACGGTTTTCGGGAGCTATATCCGACCCTGGTCAAGTGCTCTACCCCAATCAATTTGACTATGGCAAGTATCTTCGGAACACGGGCATTTCGGGCACGGTCTATATCCCGGCATGGTCATATGAGTTCATTGAAGTAGATGAATTCTCATTGAGAGGCCTGTTGAATAGATTGAGAGGAAATCTCTTGAAAAAACTGAATGAAGATTCCATACCGCTCAGAGAATACGGAGTCATTTCAGCTTTGCTGGTAGGCGACCGTTCTTTCCTGGATCCTCAATTAAGAAATGATTTTGCCGATGCCGGTGCAGTACACATTCTCGCAGTAAGTGGCCTACATGTCGGAATTATATATTTACTCTTCCTCAGTTTGCTCAATTTGTTTTTTAAAAACAGAGCCAAACTTCTGAAGTTTTTGTTGGTCTTGTTAATTCTATGGGGATATGCTGCACTCACCGGATTCTCTCCTTCAGTTCTACGCGCTGCTGCCATGTTCAGTTTTATTGCCCTGGGAAAATACCACAAGCGTTATGGAAATATTTACAATATGATCGCTGCAAGTGCCTTAATTCTGATAGCACTTAATCCACTTTTGATAACCCAAATTGGGTTCCAACTCTCTTATTTAGCGGTGATTGGTATCGTCTTTTTCTTTCCGAAATTCC
>DATFKV010000455.1:0-2534 GCA_035268465.1 Cryomorphaceae bacterium
AAACCAATCCTTCTTCATACCCGAGATCGAACAGGTTCTTGGCTTTGGAAAAATCCAAGAGGTCAAATGACGCTTCCATTTCCGGTCGTAAGACGTAATCGCAGACTTTCATGCCTTCCTCGCTGCTGCGATTCACGACTAAATGAAACACTTCAAGAGCGACATTTTTCATGGTCTTCAAGTTTTGGGTAAACTTTCCTTTATTCACTTCAACCCCCAAAACATAAGAACAAGAAGACAAACAGGCCTCGGCGGGGAGATTATTCATAACGCCTCCATCCACGTATTTTTCACCGTTGATGGTTACCGGCTCAAACAGAATCGGAATACTGGCCGATGCCAATATCGGTTGTCTCAATTCACCCGAATGAAAATCAACACATTCGCCCCTCGACAGATTTGTGGCAAATACATGAAGGGGAATCGGTAATTCCACAAATGTTTCAGGGAGGTTTTTGTCCAAGACTTCTTCGAGATACTTCATGCCCAAGAGGCCGGAGAGACTTGGCTTTAGTCGAAATAAATTCAAAAAACCCTTCCCGGAAAGAAGTGCCAGCATGTCCATTGGTTTCATACCTGCCGCATACAGCGAGCCTACAACGGCACCGATACTGGTACCACTAATGCAAGAAGGTTTCAATCCGCACTCCTCGATGGCCTGCAAAACACCCACTTGTACCAGGCCTCTGGCACCACCACCGCTTAGAGCCAAGCCCCATTGCGATTCCGTATTTCTCGATTTTGTCATTCGCCTTTATCCATTCGAAATCTAATTTACGCTATTTTGGCATGAATTTTACTTCTAACACCTCAAACTTAGAAATTATGAAATTTCGAACAGCACTTTCTTTATTCACCGCGATCTTGCTCTTTTCTTGCGGAAGTCAATCACCCATCGGTGAAAAAGTAAAAGAACCTTTTTCAGGCTCTAAGTACGAGTCGAATAATCGATTTTTCAGGGCCACCGGAAACGGATCCAGCATCAAGGACAACATCGCTCGTGGAAAGGCTGATATAGAAGCCAAGAATCAGTTAGCGGGACAGGTCAACACCAATATGCGTAATGTGACCGATCAGTACTTGGGACAAACAGACAATGCCGTAGGAGCGGATGTGGCAGATAAATTTCAAAGCCTCACCAGACAAGTGATGAGCACGGGCTTGGCTGATTTGAGGAAAATTGGTGAGGAAAAGTATTATAACGGAGAAGAGTATACGGTATACATCGCCTATGAAATAAAGAAAAATGCCATGTTTCGCTTTATGAAAAAGCAAGCCAAAACCGATTCGAAAATCGACAAAGAAAGTCTTGAGGTGATGGAGAAGATATTGGATATGCAAATCGAGGCAACAGAAGATGATCAATAAGGAAATTTAGTGAACAAATAAAAAGGGAGACTCTTTCGAACCTCCCTTTTTTTATCAGGACCTGTATTATTCCGGTAAAACCGGAAGGAACTTAAACCAAAACCTAATCAACCATGATCCAACAGGCCCTGCCTAAGTATTTTGGCGTGGGGCCACCCACTTCTATATTTGATTCAATGCTTGTCCCTTGCGGTTGTGATAATAACGCCGAACCGGCTATATTGTTTTTTCAATCGGCTTGAAAATCTATTTTGGTGTGGCTTCCATCGCAGTACGGCTTTTTGGAAGAAGCGCCGCATCTGCACAGAGCTATGACTTCTTGCTCCAGATCGCGTTCTCCGTCCAGAGATTTTAATCTCAATTTACCTTTCACTAAAACGGGGCCATTCTTTAAAGGTTCTATCGTCGATGCCATGGTATCATTATTTGGTTCTTCTCCCTTAAACTTATATGATAAAGCTCCCGAAGGACATTTGTCAATTGCTGCCCGCAGCTCTTCTTCTGAAGCATTTTCTGCAACTATCCAAGGTTTTCGGTTTGGGTCAAATACTTTCGGCAGATTCCGGACACAGTTTTTCGAATGGTAACAAAGTTCGGGTTTCCAAACCACGGTTGTATCACCGTTTTGGTATTCTTTCTTTATCATGATAGTGAAAATCTAACCTAGTCGAATACCTGTAGCTACCAAATCAACATATTCAGGATACCTTTTTAAATAGTCTTTGATGGCTCTGCACGAAGGAATCAGACGATAGTCGTTTTCTCTGATGTAAATCAAAGCGTGTTCTAACATTTTATCACCCAAACCACCTTCCAGTAGTTCCGGGGGGCCTTCCAAGTTTGTAATGAAAAACTTCCCTTCACGATTGGCGCGATATTCAAGTTCGACCCAATCTTTTTTTACCTTAACACCAAAGGTTTGGCGCTCTTTGTCGTGTTCAAACACGTACTCTGCTTCAGACATACTCTCAAATGGTCTTAATGATTCGACCTTGAGGAAAACGAAATTTAGGTTGAGACGCATAAGAATCCGTGCTACTCCTGAAACCCAATGTCACCACCGCAAGGCTTCGTAAATTTACAGTTTCTAATTGAAGAATCCTATCGTACTCCTCACCTTTAATACCTTCCATGGGACAAGCATCGATTTGCATGACGGCCGCTGC
>DATFKV010000456.1:0-2768 GCA_035268465.1 Cryomorphaceae bacterium
AACGTTCACTTTCGGTTTTTACCCCTTTAATCACGGGCATAGCCATCCATTCTTCGGCGAAAGTAGCGTAGACTTCAAGCATCTTCTCAGCTTCAGTTATGGCCTCAGCTTTAGTAGCATGAGCGGTATGCCCTTCTTGCCAAAGAAATTCAGCTGTTCTTAAGAAAAGGCGGGTTCTCATTTCCCATCTCACCACGTTCGCCCACTGATTGACCAATAATGGCAAGTCACGGTAACTCTTTACCCAGCCTTTAAAAGTATTCCAGATGATGGTCTCTGAAGTAGGTCTAACAATAAGTTCTTCTTCGAGCTTGGCATCTTCATCTACCACAATACCACTCCCATCTTCCGCGTTCTTTAAACGGTAATGAGTTACAACGGCGCATTCCTTGGCAAACCCCTCAACGTGGGATGCTTCTTTGGAGAAATACGACTTGGGTATAAACAGAGGAAAATAAGCATTGACATGGCCTGTTTCTTTAAACATTTCGTCCAAGCGTCTCTGTATCTTTTCCCACACGGCAAACCCGTGAGGCTTGATAACCATACAGCCTCTCACTTCAGAATGCTCGGCAAGATCTGCTTTGGAAACCACTTCATTATACCAAGAAGAATAATTGTCGGTTCGTTTTGTTAACTTGTTTCCCATTTGTAAACTTGGAATAGTTTTTGATCTCTTTGATGTAAATTTTCAAGGTTGAACTTAAATTGTTCGGGCCGCCGAAAATAAACTTTTTAACTTAGACATAAGTTATAATATCAGATATCATGAATATAAGGACATACATATTAAGCATTGCAACTTTAGCCTTTCTTGCATCTTGTTCTACAAATCAAGATTTGGTTCAGTTGGACGAGTACGATGACCTGTATTATACTCCCGCGCCTCAACAGACTGCCGCGGAGGCTTATGATGCAAATCAATTTTTGGGTGCCAATAGCGCAGAAAGCAGTTATTACGGAGAGAGTCCTTATGTGGATGAATCCGAAAAGCCATCTTCTGAGTTTGAAGAGAAGGCGCATGAAGAATCGGAACAAGAGTCGGAAGATTACTACGATCCTGATTACGCAACGAGAATTGAGAATTTTCACCGAGATGGCAATCAAGACTATGTTTATAGTGACGCCTTCGCCAACAACATGAACCCGCGATTTTACGGAAGCATGAACATGAATTCCTTTAATGGATTTAACCGTTTCGGATTCGGAATGGGTATGGGTCCAGGCATGGGAATGGGAATGGGAATGGGTAATCCTTGGATGGGAAACAGGTGGTGTGATCCGTTTTTTGATCCTTTCTGCAATTATCGCCCATGGGGCCGGCCTGGTTTTGGAATGAATATGGGTTGGGGCTCCACTTGGGGGATGTACGATCCTTTTAGTCCTTGGTACAATCCTTATATGGCTTATAATCCTTACGGATATGGCTGGGGAAATCCTTATGGTTTTAATCCTTACGGATACAACCCCTACTATGGACCCGGTGTCATTATAGTTGATGGTAGTGGAGGAAACTCACGAGGTTTTCAAAATACCCCTAGAAGCGGCAGCAGCAGTCGAAATTCAAGAGGAGGAGTCGTGGGATCAAGTTCTGACCGACGCGGGACAACACAAGGTGATGACGGACCGAAGTCAAATACCGGAACTACCGGAAGAGATAGATCATCGATCCGCAGTGCTGATGAAAATCGCACTCGACCTGTACGTTCTTCAACCGACACTGACTATTACAACAGAAATGATAGCCGATCTTATCAGTCTGACGGAATAAATCGCTCAACACGCAATAGAATCGGGAATGAGAATGATCGAACTGTCCGAGAGCGTCAAGTGACGTCTCCCTACACACGTCAGAGAGAAAGACAAAATTCAACTCAACAGACCCCTGACTATAGTAGATACAACCGTTCTAATACCAACAACAACAATTCTACGAGAGACAGAAGTAGAAATACCAATTCATACAGCTCGCCAACCAGGTCGAGAAATACCACACCGTCGATGTCGACACCAACGAGAAGTAGATCTACAACTACTTCTCCCCGGACCTCTTCCCCCAGCCGTTCTTCCGGTGGCGGAAGTAGGAGAAGGTAAATAACAATTTGATTATGAAAACAATCATGTTAACTGCAGCGCTGTCATTCAGCGCTGCGCTAGCATCTTATGCTCAAAATGAAGCGGATGTGCAGCGCTACACGGCAAACTATTTTTCAGGGACGGCTCGGTTTCAGGCAATGGGAGGAGCTTTTGGCGCCCTCGGTGGAGATATGACATCGATTCATATTAATCCCGCCTCGGTTGGGGTATACCGTTTTGGTGAAATAAGCTTTACTCCCGGATACGAGTTCAATTCAATCAACGCGATGACGGACTTTACATCCAGAGAGGATTCGAAATCGAAATTGGTAGTAAATAATATCGGCTTTGTTTTGGCCAATGAAATTGACCACCCGAAATGGAAGTCGGTGAATTTCTCTGTTTCCTACAATAGAATTAACACCTTCAATGATATAACCAGACTCACGGGTCAATCATCTGCTCTCAACGGCTTAGCTGGTGACTTTTTGGAAGGAGCAAGCGGCAGGCTTCTCAACCAATTGGACGATTTTGGTTCCGGCTTGGCATGGGATGCGATTGTAATTGACAACCAAAATTACACAGAGGATGAAGAAGGCGATTTAGTTCCCGTTGATGATGGAAACTATGTCTTGAGTTTTGATCCTGACGAGCTTATTGAGACCACTCAAACATCTGAACGAGATGGAAGG
>DATFKV010000457.1:0-3207 GCA_035268465.1 Cryomorphaceae bacterium
CCGGGAATATTTCGTGACAAAGCGCCCACTTCATTGGCCTCTTTTATTTCGTAACCTCTCTCCGTTGCCAGTTCTTCCATTGTAGAAAGATTTTCGGCGGAGATTGAAAACTCATTGGCCTCGTCGTACACATTGTTGAAAGTTTCGTTTGAAGGCTCTATGGTAGCATCTACCACCAATCCTTTTACCACCTTGGCTTCTGTTTGCTCCAAAGGCTCAACGATATGCACCCCGTAGGTTGTTTCAACAATGTTCAAAGAACCGACCGGCTTGTCGAAAGCAGCCTCGGTAAATTCAGGCACCATTCGCTCGCGATTGAAGTCTTCGTATTTTCCACCGTTGGGAATCGAGCCCGGATCTTCACTAAACTCGGTTACCATTTCTTCGAAGTTGTTCTGACGTTGGATGACCCTTTTGATGCTATCGGCACGGTCATTTAATTCATCCATCGATTTACCGCCCTGATTTGACAATAGGATATGTCTGGCAGAAGCTCTGTCCTCCATTCCGATTTCAGTAATCTTGGCAATTGCATAGCGGTTGCCCATTTTGTAGGGTCCGATGACATCTCCTTCTTCGGCATCTTCTATCATGGCGGCCAACTCATCGTTGCCCGTAGCATCAATGTTCTGCTCTACCGCCTGACGTGAATCGCTGTATTTCAATACAAACAAAGAGTCTTTCTCGGTATTCTCAAAGTCTCTGACAAATGAGGCCAGCTCTTCCTTAATGTTGGCTTCATCCTGTTGAGTAGGCTCAACGTCAAAAACCACATACTTCAAATCTACCGATGCCTCTCGTTCAAAACGCTCTTCATCTTTATGCTCGTTGTAATAGGCTTTCAATTCAGCATCAGAAACCTCTACCAAACTATCTGCAACTGAAGTGTATTCCTTCACCACGTAGCTGAAGCGTACATTTTGCTCCTGTCTGTAAAACTCATCTTTTGCTTCTAGCGTATTTACGAATATACCACCCCTTACGATGTTATTGTACTTTTCGTAAAGTCGCTCATTAACGAGTCGATTGGTTTGACTCTCGTAAAAGATGGGGTATTGCTGCTGTAGAAAGGAGAAGTAGTTCTGAACCAACTGAGGATCAAACTGACCGGTTTCCGGGTCCTTGAAGTTCTCTCCGCTGGCGAATTCCTCGCTCACATTTTCACCAAATCGGATGTCATCGTATTCATCTTGGCCAATGCGCATACCCAATTTATTGAGTTCGCGGTACATCACCTTTTCCTGAATCATGTCATTCCAAACCTGATTTCTGATTTGTTGTCTTTGAGCCGGAGATACAGGCTGACCAACGCTGGCCATACTCTGCTCTTGAGCTTCCACTCTTTGCTCATATTCCAACATATCGATTTCTTCTCCGAAAACCTCACCAACGTACTGTTCTGCAGGAGAAAAACCACGGTTTGAAAATAAATCACCGAGAACGAAGGCTACCATAGCTCCGCCTATTACGATCAATAAGAGCGTAGATTGTTCTCTGATTTTACCAATTGCTGCCATTTAACTGCCTTTTTTGAAGGGTGCGAATATACAAATTCTAAGATCGAAATACCTATAGCTCCACCCATTTAGTTTACTGTGAACAAAAGAGCTACACTAAGGTGAAAAAATCAGGTAGGGATAATTGGACCATGAACTTAGTCGTGGCCAATAATTTGCAACTTGACGGTTTCAATACGCACGTTAGATACGGCGGTTACCCTAAATCGAAAACCTTCTATCTCGGTTACACTATTTACCTTGGGAATCTCTTCTTGACTATGTATGATAAGTCCTGCCAGCGTCTCGTACTCCTCGTTTTCAGGTAAATTAAACTTATAGGTGTCGTTTAAGTAATCAATTTCCAGTCGGGCTGAAAAAAGATAGGTATTCTCATCTATCTTTTCTTCAATGAATTCGTCGCGGTCGTGCTCGTCTTCGATATCTCCGAAAATCTCTTCTATCACGTCCTCGATCGTTAACATGCCACTTGTTCCGCCAAATTCATCTACCACCACCGCAATGTTCTTGTTTTGCGAAATGAAAAGCTCCAGTACTTCCTTTGCAGAAATAGTTTCGGGAATGATAATGACAGGAACGATGAGGTTTTTAATATTTTCGGGCTTATTGAATAGTTCTACCGCATTGACGTATCCGATTATATTGTCAATGCTGTCGCGATAAACGGGAACTTTGGAATACCCGTTTTCAATGAACATATCTCGAAGTTTGTCCAAGTCATCTTCCACATCCACTGCACTGATCTCGGTGCGGGGCACCATACAATCTCGCGCTTTGATTTTTGAAAAATCAAGCGCATTCTGAAAGATCTGTATTTCATGATCGATTTCCTCGTCGGTCTTCTCCGCCGCTTCGGTAATCTCTTTCACATAATTATCCAAATCGATTCTTCCGAAAGCAACCTCCTGTGAGGCAATATCTACGCGAAATATGTACTTAAGAACCAATTCAGCCAACCCGACGGTGACCATCATGGGTATCCACAAAAGGAAGTATAGCACTGCCAATGGAAACGCAAAGAGATTGAGCAGAAAGTTAGAATTAATGCGAAACAGCGTTTTTGGCACAAACTCACCGGCAAAGAGAATGATCAGAGTGGACACAATGGTTTGAAGCAACAATACACTCACCTCACTTAAACCCCATTGAATAAAAACGGGTTCCAACCATTTTGCCATAAAAATACCGAAAAGCACCAGCGCAATGTTGTTACCCACCAGCATGGTACCGATAAACTTCGAGGGTCTTTGCAAAAAGCCTGAAAGGAGCTTTGCCGAGAATTGTCCTTGCTTGTTATCGAGCTCAATCTTTAGTTTATTGGCCGTAATAAAAGCGATCTCCATCCCTGAAAAGAATGCCGAGAAAACTACTGATACCAGAATTATTATTGCGTCGGATATCTCCATCTTAATTGTGGAAATTAGGAAAAAATGATCGGAAAATCAGATCAATCATTGTTCCGCTCAAATCTTTTGCGGAAAGTTACCCGAAAAGCATACATGGCTCCTGCCAATGCGGGGAAAATAAGGTAGGTCAATGTTTGGCGGTTCACTCCATCAACGATGAAAAAATAGAACACACCAAGTAGCGAGGCGATTGCGATAACCAGCCAAAACTTCTCCATCACCAGACTGACTTTGGAAAATTTAGATTTATCTTTTGGATTGTCATTCATCTTCTAAAAAGAATT
>DATFKV010000458.1:0-4522 GCA_035268465.1 Cryomorphaceae bacterium
CCTGACTTCGTTAATCTTTGATGAAGATTTTGCAAATATATTTTTCTTTTGCATCAAGTCAGACATGCCGTGAAACCCCGGATAAATAAACGTTGAAAACATTGGAAAAGTAGCACAACCGAATTGCTGCCATTTGGCAAAAGGCTTAGTAACTTTGGGATTCAGATCTATTCTCATATGCAAGCATACCACGACCTGCTCAATCACATCATGGAAAATGGTGTGGATAAGCCCGATAGAACGGGCACCGGAATCCGAAGCGTATTCGGATACCAAATGCGTTTCGATTTATCAGAAGGCTTTCCATTGGTGACCACTAAAAAAGTGCACCTGCGCAGCATTATTCACGAACTGCTGTGGTTTCTTCAAGGCGACACCAACATCGCTTATCTGAAGGAAAACGGCGTGCGCATTTGGGATGAGTGGGCAGATGAGAATGGAGATTTGGGCCCTGTTTACGGCTATCAATGGAGAAGTTGGCCTTCGCCGAATGGGGGAAAAATCGATCAGATTTCAAACCTCGTCGAGAATATCAAAAAGAACCCCTACAGCCGTCGTCACATCGTCAGTGCATGGAATCCGGCATTCGTTGACGAGATGGCCCTGCCACCCTGTCATACCCTTTTCCAGTTCTATGTGGCAGATGGAAAACTAAGTTGTCAGCTTTATCAGCGCAGTGCTGATACCTTCTTGGGAGTTCCATTTAATATAGCTTCCTATGCCTTGCTTACCCTAATGATTGCTCAAGTCTGTGACCTTGAACCGGGAGATTTCGTACACACCTTTGGGGATGTACACATCTATTCAAATCATTTTGAGCAAGTTCGCGAGCAATTAAGTCGAGAGCACAGAGCACTGCCGACGATGAAACTCAACCCCGACGTGAAGGATATTTTTGACTTTAAATTTGAAGATTTCACATTGGAGAATTACAACCCGCATCCGCTTATTAAAGCTCCCGTAGCCGTATGACTGTATACTCCATCGCGGCTATTGCCGAAAACCGAGCCATCGGAAAAGACAATGACTTGATCTGGAATCTTCCCGATGATATGAAGTTTTTTAAAGAGACTACGCTAAACGGTGTGGTCATTATGGGAAGGAAGAATTTTGAAAGTATCCCCCACAAGTACAGACCTTTACCTAAAAGAATAAACATAGTACTCACCCGAAATGAGGACTACGAAGCAGGGGGAGCTTTGGTCTACAATTCCATCGAGGAAGCTCTGGAATACTGCAAAAGCGAAGGTCACAAGTCCGTATTTGTGATTGGAGGGGGTGAGATTTATAAATTGGCTTTGGAGAAAAACTTAGTAGACGTGATGTACCTCACCAGAGTTCACGAGTCGTTTGAAGCTGATTCATTCTATCCCAAATTTGATGAATCGAAATGGGACAAAGAAACCATTCAAAAGCACCCGAAAGACGAAAAACACGACTACTCTTTCAGCATAGAAAAGTGGATCAAGAAATAAATAAATCCCGTTTCTCGTTTATAATTTACCGATTAACAAGTTTTGGCACCTTTTGTGATATAGGAGAGGAGGAATATCAGTGAATTAACTTTCTTTATGTTGTGAAAAAAGAATTTGGCCATATTACTCTTTTTGTCTTGATGATCACTTTAGTGATTTCAGGCGGTTATCTAACCTATAGCCAGGTTCAGAATGACAAAGCTCAAAATCTTATGGGCGACCGTTCATCTTTCGAAGTAGATGAAATTTCGGAAAGTGCTCTCGACACCCTGAGATTTATTGTAGATCCATCCTATGAATACTGCGAATTCTCTTGCGAGAAGGATGAGAATACAGCTTGTGAAAAACTCAGCAAGACAATTGTTTCGGTGAAACAAGAAGGCATTCCGAAAAACAACCTCAGCGCATCTGAGATCAGTCGACTTCCCGCTAATGCATCCATCAATTTGATGTTTGAAACCTACTCGGTAAGCCGAAAAACAGACTCGTGTTCGACGACCTATTACGTAACCGTTGAATCTTTCGACACCTACTTGGAAAGCATTCAGAAAGAAATCGACGCGGACATTTCTACTTTCAATACGCTCAGCCCTGAAGAGCTCTACGAAATGATGCGATCAGGTCAAAGTCTGGAATTGATCAAGAAGATGAGTGCTGACCCTCGACCTTACTAAACCAACACGAATAGTTCCGGTTATATTTGCCTCCAAAGGCAAAAAATAATTCATGAAACTACTCCTATCCGGACTGTTTGCACTCTTCGTTTTTAGTGCTCAAGCACAATTTCCCGAAAGAGAATCCTCTTCCGAACTTTACCACGAACTTCTTAAAGCGTCCAATACGGCATCCATACTATATATGGCGGCCCACCCTGATGATGAAAATACCCGTTTGATTTCCTATTTCGAGAACAATCTGCACGCCAGAACGGCCTACCTTTCTTTGACCAGAGGCGACGGAGGGCAGAACCTCATCGGAACGGAAATAGGGTCTTCCATAGGAATTCTGCGCACCCAAGAACTGCTGGCGGCAAGAGACATCGACGGAGGGGAGCAATTCTTCACACGCGCCGTTGACTTCGGCTATTCCAAAAGTGCCGATGAGTCTTTCGACAAATGGGGGAAAGAAAACATCTTGAGGGATGCCGTTTGGGTGATCAGAAAGTTTCGTCCCGATGTCATCGTCACTCGATTCCCTCCTACGAACTACGCCGGTCATGGACACCATGAAGCTAGTGCCATAGTGGCAGAAGAAGCTTTTGACATGGCCGCCGACCCAAATGCTTTTCCCGAACAATTGGAGTACGTAGACACTTGGCAACCGAAGCGATTATACTTCAATACCAGCACGTGGTGGGTGAAGGATTTGGAGGAGCAAGCTCAAAATTCTGACGATTTTGTCACGGTAAACGCAGGGGAGTACAATACTTTACTAGGCGAATCGTACGCTCAAATGGCAGCCAGAGCTCGAAGCGAGCACAAGAGCCAAGGTTTTGGGTCGGACTATCCGATGGGAAACCAAACGGAATTTATGCAGTACGTCAAAGGAGATAAGGTTGGTGAAGGGGAAACCCTTTTGTCAGACATTTCTACAGGTTGGGAAAATACCGAAGTACCCGAAGTGGGAAAACTTTTAGATATGGTTATTCGAGAATACGACTTTTCTAACCCATCAGCCAGCACCAGCGGAATCATTGAAGCGCTCAATCTTTTGAAAAAAGCTGAATCAACTCCGCTGGTAGATCGCAAAAAGGGAGAACTCGAACGACTCCTCGTGAGGCTGGCAGGACTGGAAATGGAGGCTACCACCAACGAATTTCTGGTGGTGCCCGGAGCGACCATCTCCTGTGAGGTGAAGATCAATTTGACAGGCGAAACGAAAACAGAAGTACTTGACGTCTCGGGATTAGGTTTTTCCGACACCACGAATCAAACTCTCAGAACGAATGATTTCTACTACGCCGAAGCAAACTTAACCATTGATGAAGATGCGGAGTACAGCAATCCCTATTGGCTCAATTCGAGTTTTGAAAGCATTTACGAAGTTTCGGGCTACGAGAACTTGGGAAAACCCGAAAACGATCCGAGTGTGGTTCTCCAAGTCAACTTGAAAATTAATGATTACGCTTTCTCCGTTCCGTTAGAGGTTGTTCAAAAAGAAGTAGATCCCGCCAAGGCAGTTCTTTATAGTCCTGTCTACATCGTTCCGCAAATCACAGCGGGCTTTGATGAAAACACCATCGTAGCCACAGGAAAAGTGGTGAAAGAAATCTCGATCAAAGCTCAATCGCACGTGGGAGAAATATCGGGGATACTGCGTCCTACTCCACCCGTAGGTTGGACCTGCGAACCAAGAGAAGTTCAATTGAGCTTTTCGTCAGCAGGCGAAAGCAAACTCTTAACTTTCACGATAACACCCGATGCAAATCCGAATGAAGGGTTGATCGGATTGGAATTTCAAGAAGAAGAGGGAGAAGCTAAAAAGCTTCAGAACTTAAGGGTGATTGAATACGATCACATCCCTACGCAAATCGAACTTTCACCTTCGAACGTGAAGATTGTACCCATTGACCTGAATCTCGGAGGGATTGCCAAAATCGGCTACATCGAAGGTCCGGGCGATGAAGTGGCCAAGTACCTGCGAGCCGTCGGGTACGATGTTGAAATAATCGGGGAGGACGATTTGGTAAGTGGCAATTTTGACCGGTTCGACGCAATCGTAACGGGCATTCGAGCTTACAATACCCGAGAAGATCTCTCCTTTGCACGCAATGCGTTAAATCAATATGTGTACAATGGTGGCACATGGCTGGTACAATACAATACAAGCCGAGGGCTAAAAGACGACCAAATCGGCCCCTACTCCTTTCAACTTTCAAGAGAAAGGGTGACTGATGAAACGGCCAGTCCTGAATTCTTGGCTCCGAATCACCCTGTTCTCAATCAGCCAAACCAAATTTCCATGTCCGATTTTGACGGATGGGTTCAAGAGCGCGGACTTTATTTTGCCAACGAATGGGATGAAAACTTCGTTCCTATTATTGGTTG
>DATFKV010000459.1:0-4477 GCA_035268465.1 Cryomorphaceae bacterium
GTTTTTCCAACCTTTCAGAAACTACTACTCATGAAACGTTTAAGCTTATTTCTTTGCATCGCATTGATCGTTGCTTCTTGCCAAAAAGACGATAAACAGGACGACCCTGCAAATACTCCTGTTAGTGCCAAGGCGAAAACATACGAAGGTGATTTTCTTCAGGATTACATTATTCTAACCTGTAAAGTGGCGCAAACTACCGATGGATTTTTTCCAACCCAAGCAGCTCGAGCTTATGGGTATATAGGTGTTACCGCTTACGAATCAGTGGTATATGGAATTGACGAAGCGTATCGATTGGAGGGTCAAATAGATGGGATGCCCGAAGGCAGCATACCGAACCCCGATTTAAATTTGCAATACAATTGGGCCATTGCCTGTAATGCAGCTACAGCTGAAATGATGCGATTGATGTTTGGGCTGAATCTTTCTGATGAAAACAGAGAAGAAATCAATGCTATGGAATCTGCGAATCTTGCTAGCCTCAGTTTTGACGAAAGCCAAGAGGTCATAGACGGATCCCTTGCTTATGGTATTTCCGTAGCAGAAGCAATCTACGATGTCTCTATTACCGATGGTGGTCATGAATCCTATCTGGATCCTTTTCAACTGCCTTACACCCTAGAAAGTGATGATTACTGCTGGGTTCCAACTGATAATACATTGAACCCTCTTTCTCCTTATTGGAAGGAAAATCGTTCGTTCATATCAGGTGTGGTATCGGCAAGTCAACCGGGAGATCACATTCCTTTTTCCACCGACCCCAATTCTGAGTTCTATGGCCAGGCGATGGACGTTTACGAGCAGGTGACGGTATTAAATACGGATGAAGAGCGCACCATCGCAGAGTACTGGGCAGACGATCCATTTGCCACTTGTACACCCGCCGGTCATACGTTCAATGTCGTGAATCAATTATTGGATGAAGCAAATGCCACACTTGAAAAAACTGCCGTTGGTCTGGGTATGATGGGGGTGGCAGAAAATGATGCCTTTATTGCCTGCTGGAAATCTAAGTACGACTATGTTTTAATTCGTCCGGTAAGCTACATCCAACAATACATCGATGCCAATTTTGAAACAACGATCGGAACGCCACCCTTCCCGGCTTATACCTCGGGACATTCAGCAGAGATTGGTGCCGGGGTTAAAGTTCTCATTCACCTCTTCACCGATGAAAGTGGCGATTATACCTTTACAGATCTCAGTCAGATGCAATACGGTTTTTCAGCCCGCAACTACGACAATTTTTATGATATGGCTGATGAATGTGCACTTTCCAGATATTATGGCGGAATCCATTACGAAATGGATAACTCCAAAGGATTGGACTTAGGATTTGCTGTAGGCGATGCAGTGATAAACGGGATTTCTTGGCCGGATAATATTCAATAATTTGAGACGATTCAGTCTGGTAATTTTCATAATTCTGGGTATGAGCTTCTGCTCAAACCCTATAGAAACCAATGTTTACTCGCAAGACTCCTTTACTGAGTTTGTCGATATGCAATGTCGAGCCCGTCATTTAAAAAAACAGCGTTTTTCACTGGCAGACGCTTTGCGAGAAGATCCTGATTTCGTCACAAATCCAGACAGTTTGAAAAATGTTTTGGCTCAGAAAAGCCGCCTTTTGGCAGATTCGATCCGTTTGAAACTGGAGCTGCTGACTTCAGACATGGAACTTGAAGAAAAACGTGTTTTCAACGATAGCCTTGAAGCCAGAATTGCCGAAATGAATTGCAAATAGCGCTATTCAATACGCTCGTAGCTGGTGCGAATCCCTTTAATTAAGGCTGAGCTAAATCCATGGTGCTCCATTTCATTCAGGCCTGCAATCGTGCAGCCTTTCGGTGTGGTGACTTTGTCTATTTCGCTTTCCGGATGAGAACCTCTTTCGATCAATAATTCAGCCGCTCCTTTTACGGTTTGGGTCACTATGGCGGACGCTGTTTTGGCATCAAAGCCTATTTCGATCCCACCCTGAACCATCGCTCTGATGAAGCGCATGACGAAAGCAATGCCACAAGCACCCATCACCGTGGCAGCGTCCATTAGCTCTTCTTGGATAAAGGTGGTTTTGCCCATGGTGGTAAACACTGAATTTACGGCATCAATTTGCTCAGGTCCTGCATGAGTGTAGCAAATGCAAGTAATGCTCTCGTTTACATCGGCCGCTGTATTGGGCATGGCGCGAAAGAAAGGGGTGCCCTTTGGAATAAGTTCGGTTAGCTCGGTCATGCTTACTCCGGTAACAACGCTGACAACCACGTGCTTTTTCGGGTCAATATCGTTGGCAATGGAGCCCAGAATCTCTCGAACGTTATAGGGTTTTACCGCAAGGATAATGAGATCAGCTTCTTTAGCCGCTCCTGAATTATCGGTCAATACCGTGCACCCCTTTTCCCTTAAGTCTTTGAGGCTGTCGACATTTCTTCTCGTCAAACGAAGTCTGTGGGCAGGGTAACCTGAATCGAGCAAGCCGAGTGCCATCGCCCGGCCTAAATTTCCTGCTCCAATGATGGCAATGTTGAGGTTATTGATTTCCATGGCGATTTTTTTTTCCAAAGAAAGTGAAATCGAATCTTCTTTCTTAGTTTCACCCTGAAGCATTATGGACATAGAGCAAGATAAATTACCAAATTGGCTAGGCCTTCAAAAAGTATTGGGAGAGCGCCTCCACCTGGACCATCTCACGAGGGTTCTATACGCCACCGATGCTTCCGTTTATCGGAAGATTCCATTGGCAGTAGCCTACCCTCAAGGTAAAGATGACGTGGTGGCCATTGTGAAATTCTGCCGAGCCGGGTCTGTTCCAATCATACCAAGAACTGCGGGTACGTCGCTGGCGGGTCAATGTGTTGGCGAAGGGCTGGTTATAGACTTTTCGCGTTTTATGACCAAAATTTTGGAGGTAAACAAAGAGGAGAAATGGGTAATCGTGGAACCGGGTGTCATCCGAGATGAGCTGAATGAGTTCGTAAAAAAAGACGGATTGTTTTTTGGCCCGAATACCTCTACCGCCAATCGCTGTATGATGGGTGGTATGTTGGGAAACAATTCCTCGGGTACGACCTCCATCAGGTATGGCGTCACGAGAGATAAAGTTATTGAACTCGAAGCTGTTTTGTCTGATGGTTCGGTCGCTTCCCTTACCGAATTGGATCGAGACGCTCTTGAGAGTTTAAAAGTTACTGATTCGCCAAAAGCGAAAATAATCAATGCGCTTGTTGAAGAATTGGCTCCTGAAACTGTGCGAAAGGAAATAGTTGAGAAATTTCCGAAGAAAGCAATTCATCGGAGAAATACGGGGTATGCGATCGACCTTTTGGCCGAGATGCAACCTTTCAACTCATCCGGTGATTTCTTTAACCCCGCCAAACTCATCGCGGGTTCTGAGGGTACACTTTGTGCGGTGACCAAACTCAAGCTCCAACTGGATGATTTGCCACCTCCTTTTGAGGCAGTGGTTTGCGCACACTTTGATAGTGTTCACGAGGCTATGAAGGCTACCGTTGAAGTGATGAAAAGCGGGCCTTATGCCTGCGAGTTGATGGACAAGACGATTCTCGATCTTACCCAAGGCAATACCGAGCAAGCTGAGAATAGATTTTTTGTTGTGGATGATCCGGGTGCGATTCTTTGTATCGAGCTTCGCGCCGGTTCGGATGAGCTTTTGGATGAAGAGTGTTCACGTCTGATTGACCGCCTGAAGCAAAATGAATTTGGTTTTGCTTTTCCCATAGTTAAGGCACCTGATACCACGCGTGTATGGAATCTTCGTGCAGCGGGGCTTGGGGTATTGAGCAATATGAAGGGCAATGCAAAACCCATTGCTTTCGTAGAAGATACGGCTGTAGAATTGAATGATCTGCCCGATTATATTCAGGAATTTGAAGAGATGATGGCGGATTTTGGTCAGCAGGCGGTTTACTACGCGCATGCCGGGGCGGGCGAGCTTCACTTGCGTCCGGTGCTGGACTTGAAGTCGGGACAAGGGCGCACTGACTTCAGGAATATAGGGGAGGCGTCTGCCAAATTGGTGAAAAAATACCGCGGCTCCTTAAGCGGTGAGCACGGTGATGGGCGAGTTCGTGCGGAGTTTATTCCTTTGATGATAGGAGAGGAGAATTACGCGCTTTTGAAGCGGATCAAAAGGATTTGGGACCCCGAGAATATTTTCAATCCCGGGAAGATTGTCGATCCCGATCCTATGGACAGTGATTTTCGATACGAGAAAAATCAGAAGGCCTTTTCCTATGCCACCTTTTTCGATTTTACTGAAGAGGGGAATATGCTCGTATTGGCCGAAAAGTGCAACGGATCCGGAGATTGCAGAAAGTTACCTGAGACAGGAGCTACTATGTGTCCAAGCTACCATGCCACTCGCAATGAGAAAGACAGCACGCGAGCGCGGGCAAATTTGCTTCGGGAAGTATTGACGAAATCACCCCACCAGGCATTTCCATTTGACAACGAT
>DATFKV010000460.1:0-3336 GCA_035268465.1 Cryomorphaceae bacterium
CGGAGTACCGGCTCAACGCCAATCAAAAAACCCAATGGAGAGAAGTCAGTCGTCCGTATTCTTCTTTTGCCTTAATGGGTGATGGAAGCTTTGACTTCCTTCCGGAAAATGTAGCCGTAGGTGCCGCGGTCATGAATGACAATGCGGGAGACTCACGATTTAACACTTTCAGCATTCTCATTGGCGGAAGCTACCGCTACGACATCAAAGGCAACCCCATGCATCAAGTCCGAGGCGGCCTGCAATCGGGACTCACTCAAATCAGACTCAACTACGACGACCTCGAATTCAATAACCAATACAACGGAGTGATTTTCGATCCCAACTTGTCCAACGGAGAAGACTTCGCTCGAAACGCGCGTTGGTTTCTCAATCTGAATTTTGGTGCTTCGTATCAATACACTCCTGAAAATCGAAAAACGGTAACCGTTGGTTTCTCGGGACACAACTTGAACTCACCGAGACAATCCTTTTTTAACGATACGGGTATCCAACTACCGGTCAGATCTTCCATCTACGCAACGGCCGATTGGAAAGTAACTGAAGAAATTGATGCGCTTCCTTCCTTTCGGTGGATGGATCAAGCCACCTTTACCGAAGTGATTTTCGGTACTGCTGCCCGCTACCGATTAATCGACGAGCGCAACCTATACCGAGCTGTTTTTGCGGGCTATTACGGCCGTTTTGGCGATAGCGGCATTGCGATGATTGGCGGAGAAATCGACGCGTGGAGAGTAGCAATCAGTTACGACATCAACGTTTCCGATTTGAAACGCTCCAGCCGAAATCAAGGCGGATTCGAATTTAGCCTCCAATACCTCTTCGGCAGAAAAATTGACAACAACGCCTTCAGGCATAAATACTGCCCCGTCTTTTTATGAAAAGGAGATTGATTATTTTCTGTCTGTTTTTTGCGTCGAGTCTTTTCGGTCAAACGCTGGATGATTGGATGATGCTCGGCGATGAGGCCATGGAAGAGAATGATCCATACGGAGCCCTGCGGTATTACCAAACGGCAATGGAATTGGACAGCATGAAAGGTAGCTTAATTTATAAAGTAGCCGAAGCATACCGAGGCGTTCAAAATTATGAGAAAGCGACCTATTATTACGACAAGATTTTCCGACGCGACCGCGGGATGATTTTTGAAGATGTGGGGATAAAGTTGGCAGAAATGCAGATGCAATCGGGTCAATATGACAAAGCCAAAATCAATTGGAGACGTGTGAGAGAGCAGTACCAAGATCGGCCCAATAGCTATGCCTACCAAAAAGCCATTCAATCCATGAGGTCTTGTGATTTGGCTGAAAAGTGGTTGCGAGAACCAACGCCCTTCGAGCTAACCGAAGCAGGCGACCCGATAAACTCCGGAGACAGCGAATTCGGAGGTGTCTGGCTGAACACGGGGCAGCTCTCTTTTACCTCTTTGAGGGGAGAATACGACAACGAAGGTCGGCTGGTAAGTGAGGCCTATTTCATCAAAACCTACTTGGCTGACTCCAGCTTGAGGGAGGTTGAGTTGAATCCCATTGGCGCCGACGACCTCACCGCCAACTACGGAAATTACGTGGAGTCCAACAAAGGGCAGAAGGCCGTAGTGATGATTGACGATGAGGGTCGGAGAAGCATCCATTTCTATGACGGTTTGATTTGGAAAAAAATCTTGCCCGTAGCGAATTCAGACACTGCCAACTACACCCATCCTGCTTTTGGAAGGTTCGGCGATTTGGAGGTGCTTTACTTTGCGTCCGATCGACGAGATGGATTCGGGCAGTACGATTTATGGTTTGTGGAACTTACGAAACCAACCGATCCCACTAACCTAGGACCGTTGATCAACAGCTCGGGAAATGAAGTGACACCATTTTACCGCACTGACAGTGATATCCTATACTTCTCGTCCGATTGGCACCATGGTTTAGGCGGGTATGATGTGTTTCAATCACCCTATTTCGAAGGAGAATTCGCCTACCCCGAGAATCTGAAATTGCCATTCAGCACACCATCCAATGATCTTTACTATAGTTTCAATCCGTCCTTGAAGAAGGGCAGCCTATCGTCAAATCGCGTGGGAGCAGACGACTATGGCGGTTGCTGCAACAATCTGTTCTTCTTCAAAGAAAAAGAACTCATTGAAGCGGACACCCTTCCCGAAATCACCACGTTGGAAGACCTCAATAAGTACCTTCCCGTTACCCTCTATTTTCACAATGACGAGCCCGACCCAAGAACCAGAAAGACGGCAACCGAAAAAGATTATTTGGAAACCTACCGCAGCTACATTCAACTACTCCCCGCCTATCGCGAGGAGTATCGAAAAGGCCTCAGCCAAAGTGAAGGCGATCTTGCCGAGGAGGCCATGGATGATTTCTTCCTGACTGAGGTTGACGAAGGAATAAGCGATTTGGCCTTGTTTAGCGAACTACTGAAAAGAGAATTGGAAGAGGGTGCACAAATTGAAATTACCGTAAAAGGATTTGCCAGCCCATTGGCAGCGACGGATTACAATGTCAACTTAACGCAGCGGCGTATCTCTTCACTTGAAAACTATCTGCAGAAATACGAAAGGGGAACCCTTCGCCCTTACCTTGATGAAACGGCCGAAAATAATGGCTTGCTCCGGCTCTCGAAAATACCCTTTGGCGAGTACGTGGCCGAACAGATGGTGAGCGACAACCCGAACGAGAGCAATGCGGTATACAGCATTGCTGCAGCCAAAGAGCGTAAAATAGAAATTGTAAGCGTGACCAGAGCCACTGAAGATACCAGCCTTACAGAACTTCGATTCGACAGTGAAATAATCGATTTAGGTGCTGTCGCTATGGGTGATTCAATTCCATTTCACTTCGATTTCGAGGTGATGAATGCCAAGTCCTTTGCGATCGATTCCATTTCAACTTTTCCCAACATTCTCGTCTTCAACCGGCAAACTTACGCACAAGGACCTCACCGCATCGAAGGGGTTCTGGTAGTTGATAAAAATAGAGGGAAACAGAATGCGGTCATAACGATATTTGGTAATATGACCGGACATAACAAAGAACTCAATCTGACTTTCGAAGTAAATTAGAATGAAGAAGTACACCGTTTATGGCGAAGAATTTTTTCCCAAATTTTCTTTTCCGATCAAAGGAAATTTCAAAAAGAAGCATCTCGTAAAAATTGATCTGTCCGTAAAGAATGAAAACCTCCCGTCATCAAAAGGCGATAAATCACTGGAAAGCTTGCACGAATTCGTTTTCGGAACGGTCAAAAGTGTCGGTGCAAAAGGTGCTTACGGAGGATATTCTGAAAAAAGGAATCTCTACGAAAGAAGCTCGGTATTTTCATCTGAGG
>DATFKV010000461.1:0-9836 GCA_035268465.1 Cryomorphaceae bacterium
GTAGAGAGTTAAATCGCTACCAGCATAAGACGACTAGAAACGCGATCAAAAAGCTCGAAGAGCTTGAGGATAAAAAGGAAGCAGAAAAATTGTTGACGGAAGTTCACTCAATGATTGACAAGCTTTCCAAAAAGAATATCATTCACAAGAACAAAGCAGGAAACCTTAAGTCCAAGTTGACCAAGCACGTCACTTCTCTGTAAGAATTCCTTTCTTTATAAAGTCTACCCTTTTCGAATACTCGGAAAGGGTTTTTTTATTTAACCTTCTCAGTTACGCAAAAATCACTTATTTTCATCCTGGTTATGAAAGATATAAGTGAGATATCGGGAATCAAATCTTGGGCTGAGGACGACAGACCCAGAGAAAAGATGATCAAAAAGGGTAGGCAAGCGCTCTCCGACGCTGAGCTCATAGCTATCCTCTTGGGGTCAGGAACCAAAAGTCTTACCGCCGTTGATGTAGCTAAAAAAGTGCTGGCCGCACACAAGAATAAGCTCAATCAACTGGGGCGTTTGGGGATCGATGACTTTAAAAAGTTTGCGGGAATTGGCGAAGCCAGAGCAATAACCATTATAGCTGCACTCGAACTGGGAAGAAGAAGAAGGTCTGAAGAGCGCGTGGAGAATGCCAAAATTTCTTCGAGCAAAGATATTTATGCCCTGGTTTCCCCCAAACTCGTCGATCTCGACCACGAAGAGTTTCACATTCTCTTGCTGAGCAGGTCTCATAAGGTAAAGGATCAAATCTGTATCAGTCGCGGAGGCATCTCAGGGACGGTTGTCGATCAACGACTTATTTTCAAGCCTGCACTCGAAAAGCTCGCGTCGGCTATAGTGTTGTGCCACAATCATCCCAGCGGAACACTCTACCCGAGTGAACAAGACAAGAGGCTCACGCAGAAGCTCGTTAAAAGCGGAATTATCTTGGACATCCCGATTTTGGATCATTTGATTTTTACCGATGAAGGTTACTTCAGCTTCGCCGATGAAGGATTGTTGTAGATTTGACCGAATCGAATTTTCATGATTACCATTCTTACTGACTTCCAATCACCGCGACTCAAATACGCTGTAGATACCATTTTCAGAGAGTGGTTAAACTTGGATTATGATATCGTAACCTCGGTCAATCAGGTAGATCACGAATCTTGCTGCATCGTCTACGGAAACTATTCTCATAAAGGGAGTATCAATATTTTTAAGGAAGGTCTCCTAGACGAATCAGATTTACGAAAAGATCTGCCTGCGGTCACTTCTCACCAGGATTTACCGATCATCTTCGAGGTCAAACATGTTGAGGACTTCGATCTCCCTTTCGATGTTTTTTCGGCGGTTTTCTTTTGTCTCACTCGCTACGAGGAGTACATCATCACCAAAAGGGATGAACACGGTCGGTTTCAAGCCGCAGACTCCATCTTCAACGAACACAATCGAGTGCCTTATGTGGATCGATGGATCCTCTCTCTGGAGAATTTGATTCGAATGAAACTTCCGCAGTGGAAGAACCCAAGGTCACTGAATTGGTTGAGTACCTTAGACATGGATATCGCTTTTGCCTATAAAGGCAGAAGCTTGATGCGAAAAGTCGGGGCAACGGGAAAAGACTTGGTCAACTTGAGGTTTGATCGCTTGCGCGAGCGAGTCTCGGTCTTGACAGGTGGCTCGGTAGATCCTTTTGATACGTATGACCTCTTTTTGCGCAATGATGGAGCTGATCAGAAAAGAATTTTTATTCCGGTAGGAGATCGCGGTCGCTTTGACAATAATCTGGACGTCGAGAATACCTTCTTAAAACAACATATTAACAAGCTTCAAAAAAGAGTGAAAATCGGATTGCACCCTTCTTATCATTCACTGGATAAGGAGGAGGTTGTCGAGAAAGAGAAATTCAAACTGGAAGAAACGACGGGTTCAAAGATTACCGAGTCACGGCAGCATTTCTTAAGATTCTCTCTTCCCGAATCCTTTCAAATACTGGCCTCATTAGGGATAGAAAAAGATTATTCGATGGGATTTCACGATGAGGTTGGCTTCAGGTCAGGAACCGCCTACAATCATTATTTATACGATTTGATAAATGAAGTCACCCTATCAATAGCCCTCATTCCGCTGACCGCTATGGATAGCGCTATGAAAAATTACCTTAATGCCACTGCTGAAGAGTCAATTACAGTTATGAAAGAGATTTTGCAAGCCATGCAAAATACCGGAGGGGTCTTTACATCCGTCTGGCACAATCACTCATTAAGTGAGTCCGATGACTGGATCGCATGGCGAACCGTTTTCCAGTCGATTCCTGATATTGTTCGTTCTCAGCGATAATTCTTTTACTTTCGTCAAAATTCGATCAATATGATTCACGAACTCGGGAAGCAAAACTCCATCTTCAATGAATTTTTACGCCAAGTGCGGGATGAAGAAATCCAAAAGGACAGACTCCGCATTCGACGAAACATGGAAAGATTGGGTGAAATCTTTGCCTATGAGATCAGCAAAGCTCTAGACTATAAAACCGCAGACGTCACGACTTCGTTGGGCACAGCTGTAATGCGCGTGCCCGAGAGACTGCCTGTATTGGCTACCATCATGCGTGCCGGTCTTCCGTTTCATCAGGGTTTTCTCAATTATTTTGATGGTGCTGACTCTGCTTTTGTTTCTGCTTATCGCAGGCACCTGAAGAATGTAGATGAATTTGAGGTAAAAGTAGAATACCTGAGCAGTCCCGGCTTGAAGGGAAAAGAAGTGATCATCGCAGATCCAATGCTGGCAACGGGTACCAGCATGGCTTTGGTGCACAATGCTTTGCTGGAAAAAGGAAAACCCGAACACGTTCATGTCGCGGCTATTCTCGCCTCGAAGGAAGGAATTGATTATATCAAAAAGAATCTCCCCAAGAACATTACAATTTGGGTAGGAGCTGTAGATGATGAACTCACCGCTCAATCGTACATCGTTCCTGGTTTGGGAGATGCGGGAGACCTTTGTTACGGAAGTAAATAATCTCCGGAATGAGCGCTGAAGTTCTAAGGGCCATCAGCATTTTTCTTCTCAGTGCTACCAAATTATTGTGGGCTCCGGGAACGGCAGCTGCAGCCGGGCTTTCCTTTTGGGAAACGGTTTTTATATCCAGTACGGGGGGCATGACCGGAATTATTTTCTTCTATTACTTCGGTCACATGATTTTTGTGGCGATCGATAATTGGAGAGCAAAAAAGCGAAAAAGAGTCGTGGTCAAGAAAGTTTTTAGTAGAAAGAACCGAATGGTGGTGAATGTGAAGAGTAAGTTTGGAATAATTGGCCTCACTTTTTTAACTCCTTGCATCATCAGTATTCCGATTGGGTGTGTGATCGCTGCTAAGTTTTATTTTCACAATCGACTTACCTTGCCATTGCTCTTAACCTTTACGGTTATGTGGTCCTTCATTTTGTCCATATTTTCATTTTATGTGAAACAATTGTTATTTGCCTAATGCCGAAATACGAACACGTTTTTTTCGATCTGGATCGCACCTTATGGGATTTTGATACCAATTCCAGAATGGCTTTGGATGAAATTTATCTGGAGTTTAAACTTAAAGAAAGAGGTATTGATTCATCAAGCGCGTTCGTAGAAATCTATCAAGCAATTAATGAAGAGCTTTGGGATCGATACCGCAAGGGGTTACTCAATAAAAGAAAGTTAAGGGCACTTCGCTTTTCGAAAACGCTTGAACACTTTGGTTTTGCTGACGAATACTTGGGTGAGCAACTGGGCACTGCCTACATTGAAATTAGTCCTTATAAGACTGCTGTTCTGCCCAATTGCATCGAAATTTTAGACTACTTGGCAGGTCGGTATGAATTGCATATCATCACCAATGGCTTTGAGGAAGTACAAAATATAAAGCTCGATCAGTCCGGATTAACGAAGTATTTTTCGAAGATCATCACGAGTGAGCAAGCGGGTGCGAGAAAACCCGATCCCAAGGTATTCGATTATGCATTTGGTTTGACACGTGGAAGCGTGCAAAACTCATTAATGATAGGGGATGATCTGCGCACTGACATTGAAGGTGCCCGAAACATTCAGATGGATCACGTTTACTTCAATCCTCGTCGGGTTGTACATTCGGAAGAATTATTCCATGAAATAGAGGATCTGCTCGAACTTAAGAGTTTGCTTTAGGCAAAACGGCCGAAATATGCACCGATCCGTCTGACCTTTCCTGCCTTGTGAATTTTCATGAGTTCTTAAGAGCTCGAATGAACGAATAGCATCAGGTAGGTGAAGGCAATGGGGCTGGCCAAGAGCACTCCGTCGAATCTATCCAAGATTCCACCGTGACCGGGAAGGATATTGCTGGAGTCTTTAACTTTCAAACTACGCTTAAGCAGCGATTCTACTAAATCTCCGAATGATGCGGCAACGATGATAATAATTCCAAGGACCAGCCAGTTGATAATGGAGATGTCATTGGTATAAGAAGAAATGATCACTGCTCCTGTCAGAGCAGCCAGTCCGCCACCAATCGTTCCTTCCCAAGTCTTGTTAGGAGATATTCTGGGAAATAGCTTGGTTCGGCCGAAAAGTTTTCCGAAAACAAATGCCCCTGTGTCGTTTAACCACAACAACACGAAAAAGCCGAGAACTACTCCGGGCTTGTATTCTACGATTATCTCTTCGAAGGTGAAAACATTTAACAATGCCAAAGGAGCCATGATGTAGATAATACCGATGATGGTATGGGCAATATTTGTAAACGGATCCGGCCTTTTGCGGTATAATTCATAAACGAAAATGGCCATGAAAAAGGGAATGCTCAGCGAAACGATTGCCGTTTCGGCCACCTTCAATTTGACGAGTTCAATCGTTACATACAATGCAGTACCGGTGATGACTCCTAATGTACCTTGGGGATGGTGCCCGCCAAATTTGACCAAGCTATAATATTCCAGCATACCCAAAATACCCACCACATAAAAAAGGGATGCCAAGGTGTATGGATTCAGCCAAATCGCTCCGATTACGATGATCAGAAATACGAGTCCCGTAGTAATACGCAGAAAAAGTTCTTTCACAACTTTGTCTCGCTTATGATTTTCTTAGAGCGTAACACATCATTGGTATTGACCATCAGATCAATCTCACCAATCGTTACATAAATGGAATCTTGCTTGTTCATAACGATTGCGTCAATACCATTCTCTTTCAGAATGTGCCTGAGCAATTCAATGTGCTGCAAATTATTTGTGCTGTATACTTTGACCCAGTTCACAGCGTGAAATCTACTCCTTTTTTGTGATATCTCCGTCAGAGACTTCTTCAGAATTTTCCGTTTCGACCTTATTCGCACCGTTTTCTTGTGCAGCCGGTGTAGGCACTACCGCTTCGGGGTCGCCTTCCTGAATCGCTTCTTCGGGCTTCGCTTTTTTCTCTTCCCCTTCAGGCACCAAAAGTTCATCTTTTTCAAAAGGACGTTTGCCAAAGATTTTTTCCAAATCTTCTTTGAAAATCACCTCTTTCTCAAGAAGTTGATTGGCCAGTTGAGTCAATTTTTCTCTGTTTTTTGAAAGAAGATCTTTTGCACGAGCGTATTGATGTTCCACGATCTTTTTCACCTCCGTGTCCATCAATTCTGCCGTTTTATCACTATACGGTTTTTGGAAGTTGTAATCGGAGTTTCCTCTCGAATCGTAGAAACTGATGTTTCCAATCGCTTCATTCAAACCGTAAATGGATACCATGGAATAAGCTTGTTTGGTTACTTTTTCCAAATCGCTTAATGCACCGGTGGTAATTTCGTCGAATATGATTTTTTCCGCCGCTCTTCCTCCGAGGGCTGCGCACATTTCGTCCAAAATCTGATTGGTCGAATTCAGCGATCGCTCCTCGGGGAGATACCAAGCTGCTCCTAAGGATTGACCACGAGGCACGATGGTGACTTTCACTAACGGATGAGCATGTTCAAGCAACCACGATACCGTGGCATGACCTGCCTCATGGAAAGCGATTACTTCTTTTTCCTTTTTCGTTATAATCTTATTCTTCTTCTCAAGACCGCCTATTATTCGGTCTACCGCATCGAGGAAGTCTTGTTTCACCACCTCGGTATGTTTCTTCCGAGCTGCGATCAGAGCAGCCTCGTTGCATATGTTTGCAATATCGGCCCCACTAAAGCCGGGTGTTTGCTTAGCCAAAAAGTCGATATCAATGTTCTTGTCTACCTTAATTGGCTTAAGGTGCACCGCGAAAATTTCTTTCCTTTCATTCAAGTCAGGCATATCGACATAAATCTGTCGGTCGAACCTTCCTGCTCGCATCAGAGCACGATCCAGTACATCTGCGCGGTTAGTGGCAGCGAGTATGATCACACCACTATTGGTTCCAAACCCATCCATCTCGGTGAGGAGCTGGTTGAGGGTATTTTCTCTCTCATCGTTGGCTCCCATGCTGGCACTTCGGCCTCGAGCTCTACCGATGGCATCTATCTCATCGATGAAAATAATCGCAGGCGCTTTCTCTTTGGCTTGCTTGAAAAGGTCACGAACCCTGCTGGCTCCTACACCCACAAACATCTCTACAAAGTCAGAACCTGACAGAGAGAAGAAAGGCACTTGAGCTTCGCCGGCCACGGCTTTAGCCAAAAGCGTTTTACCTGTACCTGGAGGGCCCACCAGCAATGCTCCTTTCGGGATTTTTGCCCCTAGCTGAGTGTAGCGCTTCGGATTTTTCAGAAAGTCCACAATTTCTTGAATCTCTTCTTTGGCACCTTCTAATCCCGCTACGTCGTTGAAAGTCACGTTAGTTCCTTTCGTCTTGTCGAAGAGCTGAGCCTTCGATTTTCCGATATTGAAAATTTGTCCGCCGGCACCACCGCCACCGCCTATTCTTCGCATCACAAACATCCAAACGGCTATCATGATACCAATGAATAAAATCCACGTGAAGAGCTCCTTGCCCCATTCAGAGCGAGTTTTATAGTCGTAAGTGAATGAATATTCATCACTCCATGTGTCGAGCTTTTCTTGAAAACTATCGGCGGGACCAATGTCAAATTTGTAATGCGGTCCCGAATTTTCAGCTCCCGATATAAGCGGTTGCTTAATCTTTTTGGAATGTTCCTCTTTTTGAAGGGCCTCTTCGGTAAGGTAAACTTCGGCCAGCTGCTTGTTGTAGATGACCACTCTTTTCACTTCACCGTCCTTGATCATTTCTTCGAACTCAGGCAGGCTGATGCCCGTCATGTTTCCGTTGAAATTAAAAAGGTTGAGGGAAATCAGAACCACACCGATTATGGCGTAGATCCAATAAAAGTTGAACGGCTTCTTGGGGTTATTTCCCCCGGTAGCCGGCTTCTTTTTCTTAATATTCTTGTATTGTTTACTGCTATTTGAGTCAGACATTGTTTTCTCCTAAATGCTAGAATGTATGTTCGAGTTGTTTAACGTCTGCATCAGCCCAAAGTTTTTCCAAATTGTAAAACCTTCGCGATTCTTCTTTAAAAACGTGAACTACGACGTTGAAATAGTCCAATAATATCCAGTCTGCTTTTTCGCTGCCTTCTTTGCTTACCGGGTTTTCTCCTACTTCTGTGAAAAGGTGTTTTTGAACGGAACGTGCGATAGCCTCAACATGGGTATCCGAAGTTCCGTGACAGATTATGAAGAAATCGGTGACAGAATTGGGAATATTACGAAGGTCGATTGACAGGACTTCTTTTCCTTTCACTTCATCGATAGCTTCAAGAGCCTTTTCGGCTAGGTCGGGTGAAGTGTAGATGGGTTTTTTTATCATTCAAATTTATTACTCAAACCACAAAATTAAGCATTTTAGCGGTCTGAAGAGTTCTATCCAATGATCGGAAAGTCAATTACAGAATTGGATTCTGTAGACAGCACAAACAACTATATTGCCAAAGCACTTGATAGCGGTGAATACCGGTGGGGAACTGCTATTTTGGCGCATTTTCAGACGAATGGCAGAGGTCAAAGGGCTGCAACATGGCAGAGTGACAATAGGCAAAACCTAACCTTTTCTTTTGCTTTGCCCCTAAAAGGATTCGATAGTCGTGCTTATTTTAGCATTTCTCGGGCCATCAGTTTGGCCATTCTCCATACCATCAGGCCATATTTCAACCATGAAGCTCTAATCAAATGGCCCAATGATATCCTGGTCGATCAAAAGAAAATCGCCGGAATACTAATTGAAAATAAGTTGACCAAAAATCCGGCAGCCATCTGTGGTATCGGTTTAAACATAAACCAAACGGTATTCGCCGATTTGGCGCAGGTTACTTCTCTTAAACTCCTGACAGGAGCTTCTTTTGATAACCGCCGCGTTTTGGACGACTTACTTATAAGCTTGAATCGAGAATGGGGTATGCTGAACTCGGGTGACTTTAGAAATCAAAAAGCGCGATACGAAGCCGAACTTTTCGGACTAAATCGAACCATACATTTTTTAGAAAATGACCATGCTTGGAAAGGGCAAATCACCGGTACAACGGAAGATGGCAGGCTTTTGATCAAGCGCGAAGGTGTAGAAAAACCCTTTTTGCCCAAGAGCGTCAAGATACTTTACTGAAATTTTTCTTGAAGCCTGTCGGCAATGAAGTCGAATAAGTTAGTCAGTGGTTTTTGAACCATCATTTTCAAAAAAGGATTGACTTCAACCACCACATTTTGATAGACTTCAGTAACACTGTCAGCTTCATCAAAAAAGATGTCTAGAGCAATAGGAAAAGGCGCCTTCTCACCACCCTTTAACTGAATCAGTGAGGGTTCTTCCACATTTTCCTTTTGGAGATCGATGGTTGCCGTACCTTGAATTTTAAAACTGCAGTAGTCTTTGTTGCTTTCCCAATCAGATATTTTATCCATTGGCAGCAGCTCCTTAAAGTTATTCAGATCAGATACATAGTCGAATACCTCTTTGCGGGGGGCTTTGATGCTTACTTTTTTGCTTTCAATTTTCATACTCAGGCATTCCAGTTTTGGGGATTACTTCTCCATTCTTTTAGTGACTGAAGGCTTTCTTCATCCACATAATTCAATTCCATGGCCTCCTCAATCAGTGCCGTGTAGTTGCTTAGAGTGATCAAATCGCAATCTGCTTTTGCAAAATTTTCTTTAGCTACTTCAAATCCATATGTAAAGATCGCTGCCATCCCAATTACTTCCGCTCCCGCTGCTCTAAGCGCTTCCACCGCATCCAGGCTGCTCTTTCCCGTTGAGACCAGATCTTCGATCACCATCACTTTCTGACCTTTTTCAAGATGGCCTTCCACCTTATTTTGGAGTCCGTGTCCCTTAGATGATGAACGAACATAAATAAATGGAAACCCCAAAGCTTCGGCTACCAGAGCGCCATGAGCAATGCCACCGGTAGCCACACCGGCAATTACCTCGGTATTAGCAAATTTTTCACGAATATTGCGTACGAATTCATTTCTGATCAGAAGTCTTACCTCGGGATAAGAAAGGGTTTGGCGATTGTCGCAATAGATCGGTGATTTCCATCCGCTGGCCCACGTAAAGGGTGCTCCCGGGCTTAGTTTTACGGCTTTGATTTTCAGGAGGAATTCAGCAATTTTTCGCTCTGCTGTTTGAGTGTTTTGCATGACTTCAAATGTATAAAGTTTTCATCAACAATAAATCAATTATCCTTACGGACCGGAGGATTCCCGATGCAGTCGGTGATAATCAGGTGTATCTGACTTATGATGATTTTGAAGAGCTCGCCTACACCATTAATTTTTTAGAGTATTCATCCCACCTGCAGGGTGTTATTTTTTATCATGAAAACCTCGAACGACTCTGGGCAGACTTCAGAGCTCACTTTAGGGAGATTGATGC
>DATFKV010000462.1:0-5861 GCA_035268465.1 Cryomorphaceae bacterium
AAAGGTATTGACGGTTATACTTTTAATCCTGATAGAGCTCGAGAACTATTGCACGGCGCAGGCTACGAGAATTCTCAGGATTTTCCTGTTTTGACCATTCAAATAAATGATGGCAACCCTACGGCACTTGAAGTAGCTGAGGCTGTTCAAAAAATGCTGGCTGATAATTTGGGTGTAACCGTAGAACTTTCCATTCTGCCAAGAGATAAACACTACGAGGAAATTGAACTCGGTAGGGTAAACATCTGGCGAGATGGGTGGATTGCTGATTATCCTGATCCGGAAAACTTCCTCAAACTTTTTGATGGAAAGCTCGTTCCTGAAGATTCTGTAAAGGCATCGTACTTAAATACCGTGAGGTTTAACAACCCCCAGTTCAATGAATACTTTGAGCTTTCGACCAGAGAGACTAATTCGAAATTAAGGCAGAAGTTGCTTTTCAAAGCAGATAGTGTTGCAGTGGATAAGGCTGTTGTTGCCCCACTTTACTACGAAGCGTGGGTGTGGTTGGTAAATAATCGGGTAAAAAACCTCGCAGTAAGCCCCATGGGAAACCTCGATCTCTCGCAAGTTTACCTTTCCAAAATTGAAGAGTAGAATTTCGTTATTCGTTCTGTAGGAGAAACTCTTTAGCTACCGGCAGTAGCGTTTCAAAGACGGGAATCTCTGATTCCGTTTCAATTAGATAGGTGTTAATCTCATTTCTTTCTCGATACTGCATCTTCAGTTCTCGAAAATTCGGGAACCTGCCGGTGGTTCTTTCATCCAAAAACATAGTTATCACATCTTTATAGGAATCACTTTCAAAAGGTCTCCTTATGAAGCGGTAGCTGTATTTGTATATCCTGGTTTTTTTGGAATTATTCAAGAGAATTAAACCGCCGGTGTTCTCGGGGCTCAAAAGTCCAATGGGGCGAATATTGATTTGCCCCATCAGATGTTCTTTTTCAGAAATTCCGAGTTGATAGGTGGAAGAAAGTTTTTCCAATGCAAATTCGAGAACGTCATTGAGGGTGTTCATTATCCCGTCATCCTCAATGCGCTGGCGAATTAGCTTAAGTTGATTGATGTTAATCCCGATCAAATCTGTCCGCAGCTCATTCTCTAAATTCAGAACACTTTGCTTATAAAGGGTTAAATTCCTTAAATGGCTTTGAATGTCAGAAAGATATGGGAATAACATGGACTTCTCAAACCGTTTCTCAGCTTGGGAGGTGTAAGCCAATATTTGATAAGTTTTGTACTCGTAATCAAATACAGGCTCTATTAGCCAGTCATTACTAAGCCTGCTCATAGCTTATAATACTCTTTTGGTGAATAAAAGTTGTCGACCTTGGTTTACACAAAGTAAAAAGGTAAGAAATTTGTTATATCACTAATTGGTCATTAAAAATAATTCATATGTCTTTTTCATATTCCAAAATATTTCTTCCATTTCTCACAATTCTAATTTTGGCGTCCTGTGTCCCCAACAGAAAGTTCATGGAGGTATCTCAAAAGCAAGAAGAATGTGAGCGCGAAAATGAGCAGCTCAGGCTTGAAAACGAACGGTTGAGTACGGACATAAATGAGTTTGACACCAAATACAATGTGGCTGAAAGGAAGATTGATGCGTTGAAGTCAGACACCTCGGTGATGGGCAATAGCCTGCGCATTTTGAGGAAACAATATGACAAGATCAATGCATTAAACGATCAGCTTCTTTCTAAAACAGCGAGCCTCAGAGAAGGTACTGAAGCCGAGAAGAAAACATTGATGGCGGAGCTGGAGGCCGTTCGCTTGTCTCTTTTAGAAAAAGAAGATGCATTAAATCAATTGGAAACTGCCTTAAATACTAAGGAAGAAGAACTTCTGGAGAGGGAGGCAAAACTCACTGAGTTGCGATCAAAGATTAATGAAAAGGATTCTCTGATGAGCGCTTTGCGCAAAAGTGTGTCAGATGCCTTATTGGGTTTTGAAGGCAAAGGGCTTACCATTGAAAAGCGCAATGGACGGGTGTACGTTAGTATGGAGGCAAAGCTGCTATTTGCAACTGGAGAAACCGCTGTTGACAAGAAGGGTCGAGATGTCATCATTGACTTGGCCAGAGCTCTCGGCGATAGGGACGATCTGGATATAATGGTAGAAGGACATACGGATTCGGACGAGTTTCAGAGATCAACATTTCCTCGAAATAACTGGGACTTGAGCGTTCTCAGAGCGACTTCCGTGATAATGATAATGTTGGACAATTCGGATATGAATCCCGAAATGCTTGTCGCTGCGGGAAGAAGTCAGTACATGCCGGTAGATCCCAATGACAAATCTAAGAATCGGCGAATCGAAATCATCTTATCACCAAAATTGGATGAACTGCTCGAATTGGTCGGAGAGAATTAACCGAACATTTCCGTAAGCATATCTCGGACATGACCCACCGAATGAACCTTCATTTTTCCCGAAAGGGCTGACTGTGAAAGCTGGTGATGCTTGGAAATAAAAATCGACTTGAATCCCAGTTTGTCCGCCTCCGCAATCCGCTGGTCGATTCGATTGATCGGTCTGATCTCTCCGGAGAGTCCTACCTCACCCGCAAAACATGTTTGTCGAGGAAGGCTTAAGTCTTCGCTGGACGAGAGCACTGCTGCAACGACCGCAAGGTCGATTGAGGGATCATGGACTTTGAGTCCTCCTGCAATATTTAAGAAGACGTCTTTTCCTGCCAGCTTAAAACCACACCTCTTTTCCAAAACGGCCAGCAACATGTTGAGTCTCCTTACATCATATCCGGTAGCCGAGCGTTGCGGGGTTCCATACACCGCCGTGCTCACCAAGGCTTGTACTTCTATAATGAGCGGGCGAATTCCTTCTATAATGGCCGCTGCGGCCGAACCGCTCAGATTGTCGGCGTAACCACTCAATAAAAGCTCCGAAGGATTTTCTACAACCTGCAGCCCCGATCCCTCCATGCGGTAAATACCGAGTTCATTTGTGCTACCAAAGCGATTTTTCGTGCACCTCAATAAGCGGAAGACATGATTTTGATCTCCTTCAAACACAAGAACTGCATCTACCATATGCTCCAAGACTTTGGGCCCCGCGATGTTTCCCTCTTTGGTTATATGGCCTATTAAAAAGAGGGTTACTCCCTCTTCTTTAGCAAAGCGCATAAGGCGAGCAGCGCTCTCCCTGATCTGACTGATCGATCCCGGAGAAGATTCAATCCACGATGCATTCAGAGTTTGAACCGAGTCAACTACTATGAAATCAGGCTTGAGGTGGCCGGCATGCTCGATTATGGCGTCGGGGTCCGTTTCGGTTAGGAGGTAGCAGTTTGAGTTCAGTTCTCCGATGCGGGAGGCTCGATCGGCGATTTGAGCTTTGCTTTCTTCGCCTGAAACGTAGAGCACATTTGCTCTATCGTATTTTAATGCTGTTTGGAGGAGTAGGGTCGATTTCCCGATTCCGGGCTCTCCCGCAATTAAAACCAGAGAGCCGGGAACCATTCCGCCACCCAGTACGCGGTCTGCCTCCTTGTCGCCTGTTTTGTTTCGCCTACCCGTCTCGCTTTGTACCTCATTTATAGCCACGGGAAGGCTTTCCTTTTTGCGCTCTGAGGCAAACCCCTTTTTGGATTTTATCACGGTCTCTTCTACAAAGGTGTTCCATTCTCCGCAGGAGGGACACTTGCCTTGCCACTTCGGCGATTCAAAGCCACAATTTTGACAAAAGAAAACAGATTTCGATTTAGCCATTCTTAGACTTTTTGATAATCGCCGTGGTACTGTAGCCTTCCACCAATGGAATGGAAATGGTGCTTTTACCGGTTTCTCGTTGAATATCAGAACCCACTATGTATTCTTTTTCTGTCGGGTCATCCTGGTCGGGATCATAATCCCCGCCCTTTACCAATACGTCAGGCCGGATCAGTTTCACCAATTCGTACGGAGTACTATCACCAAAGATCACTACGGCGTCAACGCATTGTAAAGCTGCCAGAACCATGGCCCGATCTTCTTCTGCGTTGAGGGGTCTTTCAGGTCCCTTGCCCAATGTTCTAACGGAGTCATCCGAATTGAGACCTACAATTAAAAAATCGCCTTGTTCACTGGCGAGGTTCAACAACGTGACATGCCCTCGATGAAGGATATCAAAAACTCCGTTGGTGAAGATGATGCGTTTTCCCTTAATTCTGAGTCTATGAGCAAGTGCTTCTACTTTCTCGATAGGAACAATCTTTTCAGCAATTCTATCCAGTCTGCTCATTGAGGCGATTTTTGTTAAATATCGGGAGGAGGATCATACTTATTCCTCCTGCCAATAGGATCATGATGGTTTGTGAGAACCACAGAATCCAGCCGAGTGCAAAACCACTTTCGGCTGATATTCCGTATAGCAGCAATGCTTGCATGATTCCTGCAGGAAAAGCTCCGATACCCCCGGGAATAATGACTATGGCAAAACTTCCCAAAACAAAACTGGCAAAAACTGCGCTGATACCTACATCCGAAGTTTCTTCTAAAGCGAAAAAACAAACGCTGAACATCCCAATGTAAAGAGCCCAAATGGATAAAGTTGCGAGAAGATACAGCCAGCGTTTCTCCATTCTTACAATGCTTCGCAATCCCTCCAGCAATTCATTAATGAAGCTTCGGATTTTTCCTACCAAGGGTATATGAGCAAACTTTCTTAAGAAATAAAATCCCAAGGCGAGTACAACCACCCCCACTGCTCCTAAAATTATTATCAGCGCTGCCTCAAACTTGCCCTGCACTACATCCATTAGCTCAATGGCATATTTTTCAAGGAGCTCGTATTGGAGTAGCAGAGTGGAAAATGTGATAAGCAACAGAATGATCAAGTCAAGAGCCCGCTCAGAGAGAATGGAACCAAAGGACTTTTGAAATGGAATGCCTTCATACTTGGCTATGGCTGCGGCTCTGCTTACTTCTCCTACCCTCGGGAGAGCTAGATTGACAATGTATCCAATCATAACGGCCATAAAATTATTGGCCAGATGAGGAGAGTAGCCCATTGCCTCGAGTTGAAATTTCCAACGGTAACCGCGAATCCAATGACTCAGCAAACCCATAAAAAAGGACAGGACGACCCAAATGTAGTTGGCATTTTCGAAAGCATTGAAAAGTTCTGCTCTTTGATCGGACGTTAGTTGGCTGTAAATATGCCATACCAAATAGATACCCAATCCAACAGGAATAATAATCTTAAGAAATTGAACGGCCTTTACTTTAACCATGATAGATCAGATTCAAACCTTCATATTGTCGATGAGTCTCACCTTTCCAATTTTTGCTGCCAGAAGAGCTATCCGTTCTCCCTTTCCGATTTCTTCGGTTGGTGGTTCAAAATTTTCAGGATCCACCACTCGGACATACTCTACCTCGAGTTCAGGATAATTTGTCAAATACATCTTACCGAGCTTTTCAAGTTCTATATAATTCAAGGAGGCGCTATTTTCTGACATTAATCGCAGCGTTTTTGAAAGGTGCAGAGCCAATTTTTTTTCATCCTTTGAGAGCAGCCTGTTCCTGGAGCTGAGTGCTAAGCCATCCTCGTCTCTCACCGTGTCGCATCCAATCACTTCGACGCCCAAGTTATAATTCCTGTTCAATTCCTTGATGATTCTGTACTGCTGAAAATCTTTCAGTCCGAAGTAGGCGCGAGTGGGATTAACGATTTCAAACAATCGTTTCACTACGGAGGCAACTCCGTTGAAATGCCCCGGACGAAAAGCACCTTCCATCACCTTGGAAAGATCACCAAGCTCGTAGTTATGGTCGTCTTTTGCAGGATAAATTTCCGCATTCGTCGGCAAAAAGACATAGTCTACATTCGCCGATCTGAGCAAGGCCAGATCCTGT
>DATFKV010000463.1:0-3965 GCA_035268465.1 Cryomorphaceae bacterium
TCGGGATACGGGGTACACCCAAATTTTCATGGAAACGCCTTTTCGAAATGAGAAGCTTTTCGAAGAATTGGTTCAGGTATGCCATCCGCAAACGCTTCTTTGCATTGCTCGGGAGCTCACCACCGACAATGAGTTGGTGAAAACCCTGCCGATCGCGGATTGGAAAAAGAGAAAACCCTCATTGCAAAAACAGCCTTGCATATTTGCCATTGGTAATCTCCGATAATCAGTCTTTAGCGAGCTCCAGCACTTCAATCCGATAAACTACGGGCGTGAAAGGCGGAACCCTGCCATCAGCGCTTCCCGAAGCTCCAAAAGCCAGCCATGAGGGTAAAATTACTTCGGCTTTTTCGTGCAAGTGCATTTGCGAAAGTGCTATTTCCAACCCCTTCAGCACTTGATCTTCATTTCCAAATACGAAGCGAAGTGGAGCAGCCATTCTTCTCGAATCGTCAAAGACTCTCCCGTCCAAGGTGCGGCCTTGATAATGAATGACGATTTCTTTGCCACGGACCACTTTTGCCGTATCTCCGATGGCGATGGTTTTGAAATAGGAACCATTTACCTCGCGGTAAGCTGTACTCAGCGAATCTCTTCGAATGAGTGTATCTAAGATGGCCAACTCTAGCAAGCGACTATCTTCCAATTGATTCAAGGTTCGCATCCGATCAATCCTCAAATGATAAACCAAAGTGTCTCGGAAAGGCAGGTCAGCATTTAAGGTATCCCGAATGGCGGTCACGATTTCGAGACTGTCACCTACCGCTCGGGTTTGGAGAAAAACCCGCAGAGGGTCATCCCCCCTCATTAACAACTGATCATAAGCATAGGCCAATGTATCAGACTTACCTTTTAAAGAGACCAAAACCTGGACAAAATACTGCTCCGCCGAATCTAAAGACTGCTCTTTGGTACTGAAAGACAACAGTTTCCACTGCACACCTTGATCGGTCGTGTTGTATGGAGGAGGTGCTTCGCAAGAAACGATTAAGAAAATAAGGCTAGTCCAAACTAACCAAAGACAAATCGTAAAAAAGCGCAGCATTGGAAGGTATATTATTTTGATCGCCGGTAAGTCCGTAGGCCAGGTATGAGGGTAAGATTAGCCTTGCGCTATCTCCAACTGACAAGAGCGTAACTGCCTCATGCAGCCCTGAAACCACGTCGCCTTGACCTACTTTAAAGGTTACGGGGCCATTCACTTTAGTATCGCTCACCCTTGAGCCATCTAGTAGGTGCAAGCTATAGGCGATCGATACTACATCTCCTGATTTAGCATTAACAGTGTCATCTTCCAGATGGTAAATGTCGTATCGAATTCCGGTATCCGTCTCCTTCATATCCCAGCCTGACTGTGCGATAAATTGATTGATCAACTCAGCCTCTTTACCGACTTTCCGCTTATTTGCTTCAATCAGCTCATCCTGAGTAGGCATCCGTTGGTGCGAACCTTGACTAGAATCTTTGCACGATGCCGCAAAGAGAAGGCTCCACAAAACAAGAATCGTCGCTATTCTCATACTTCGATGTTTTCGGGTTTAAAACCTGCTTTGGCAACAGCTTCAAATTTAGCTACGGTATCAGCCAAACTCAGATCGCTTCTTCCACCGGCAGCCATTTTGTGACCACCGCCTTGAAAGAGTGCTGAGGATATTTTATTGACCTCCACCTTGCCTTTACTTCTCAGAGAAATTTTGATGTAGCCGTCTCTTTCGTAAAAGAAACCGGCAACGTGAACGCCTTCGATAGACAGAGCATAATTGACCAAGCCTTCGGTATCGCCACTGCGGTAATTGAAACGCTCCAATTCTTCCTCGCTGAGCGAGATGTAAGCACCGCCGGTATCTCCGATTACCACTGTCTTCTCGCTCAAGGCATACCCTCTGAGCTTCAATCGATCCAAAGAGGAATTGTCGTAAATTTCGTTGTACACTTTCACGTGGTCCATCCCGGTTGACATTAGATTTGCAGCTATTTGCATAACCTGAGGAGTAACGGAAGAAAATCGAAAGGATCCGGTGTCGGTTACCAGTCCGGTATACAAGCAGATGGCAGCATCAGCAGCGATTAAATCCGTCTCCTGCATTTCAGCTGCCAATCGATAAATCATCTCGGCCGTAGAACTCGCATCGCTGTCCACGTAATAATGATCGGCAAAATCATCGGGGTCCTGGTGGTGGTCAATCACGTATTTTGGCTTGTCAGAGCCTTGCACAAGATCTTGAAAAGACCCCAGCCTGGAAGGATGATTGAAGTCGAGACAAAAGATAATATCGCAATCTTTGATGGCCTTCTCGGCACGATGAGGGTGATGTTCGCAATCAATAATCTGATCGCAAGCGGGTAACCATTTCAAAAATTTCGGAAAACTATCCGGAGAAACCAGTGATGCCTCGACACCTTTCTGCTTTAGGAAGTGGTAAAAACCAAGTGATGAGCCTATTGCATCGCCATCAGGGCCTTTATGCATGGTGATCAATACTTTAGGATTTTGCTCTAGCAGCCTGTTTAACTCTGTGGGATCAACTTTTTTCAACATGACCGCAAAGGTAAGGACCTCATCGTTAAACGTACTCTTTTACCCACGGGAATAGTCGATCAATCCATTCATCGGAATTTTCGACCAAGAAATTCAAAAAGGCTTCCGTGGCGGGAGTATGCTTTTTTCCTTTGAGCCACACCAGGCTCCATTGTCCTTTTAGCGGAAGTTTTGAGTGCTTGATGATTTGAAGTTCGTTGTGCTGCAGCTCCAACCGCATGCTGTAAATGGAAAGAAATGAAACACCAAAGCCGGCGAGAATAAGTTGCTTTACTGCTTCATTTGTCACCAATTCCATGCTATTCTCGGGCTCAATGCCTTCTTGCTCCAGAAATCTATCCATTCTTTTTCTCGTACCTGATCCTCTTTCTCGAAAGATGAAAGGCAGTTTTTTTAGATCCTTCGGAGTGGCCCTGCCACTGGGCAATTCAAAATCCACCGGATTTGCGGGTGCAGCGAGGATCAGCGGATTTGGCAAAAAATCAATTTTCGCGTAAGCATCAAGCGAAGCACTCGAAGTAGCGATGATAAAATCTGCCTCGTAGTCGAGCAATGCGGCTTCGCTCTCCTCCCGCTTGGAGACATCGAGGGATATTTTAACTTCGGGATAAGCCTTCTTGAACTCGGCTAGAATGGGAGGAACGAAATACTTTCCGGTACTCACTACCGAGAGCCTCAATTTTCCACTGACCTTGCCTTTTTTGGATGTCATTCGCTCATCGAGCTCCTCTGTCTTTTGCAAGATTTCCTTGGCCAATTCAGCAAACTCCCGACCTGTGTCAGTGATGTGGATTTTTCGGCCGATCACCTCGGTAAGTGGCAGCCCAACCTGTGATTGCAATAGTTTCAACTGAGACGATACTGCCGGTTGGGTTAAGTGAAGATCTGCCGCGGCCAGTGTCACACTGTCCCGGTCGACTACTTGTAGAAATACCTTTAGCTGGTGAAGCGTGAAATTCATAAGTTTCGCTTATAGGTATCATAAATATATTGAATATATTCGAATGCTTAAATAATTTATCTTTGATGTGTAGATATATGGTGGAGTCGCGGTTACTGAAAGAATTGCACTCAAACACCATCCTATTTTACAGTCGGGTGATTAGTGAACTGCGCTTACTCAGGTAAGCGCAGTTTTACTTTTAGTCCAGATCTACATCACTGTGATTGGCGTCAATCTTAATTCTGCCACTACTTTTTTCACGATCGTTGATTTCGTATTCCACATAATTTATCTCCTTGGATTTATAGACAATCCAGCTTTTCATGATAGAAGGAAAAGAGAAATTTGTGAAGCTTCCTTCCAACACCAGATAAAAAGAACTCCACAAACCTGATTCTATTTCAATATCAGAAAACTGTGCATCGATTTCGAGCTTAGAGAGTCCGATTCCGACTATACCTACGGTCAGATCAGAATGTTGTA
>DATFKV010000464.1:0-9456 GCA_035268465.1 Cryomorphaceae bacterium
AAGCCAAACCTTGCAAGAGCTTGAGTCGGAGATGGCTGCACTTCAAGAAGTAGTAGGTAGCGGGAGCACCACCGATGAGCGTCTGGATGCTTCCGCCAAATTTGAAGACATTCTGATAGAGGCCTTTGACTTCAAAGAAACCTTCGAATATCCATTTGCCGCATTGCCAAAATTGGTCAAGCATAGTCCTGATGACGAAGAGTTTCGAATGTTCAACTGGAATATTCCATTGGATGAAGGCCAGCACGCTTATCGAATGTATGTGCTATTCCCAAATGGGAAATACCAACGCTTTGATGATTCGCAAGAGTTGAAGCATGAGGATGAGTCAATCAAATTAAAACCTGAAGATTGGTACGGAGCCCTTTATTACGAGCTTCATTCGGTGAAAGTGAAACGCGATACTTATTACACATTAATCGGGTGGGATGGAAACGATGAACTTACTACCAAAAAAGTGCTGGAAGTATTGGTGCTGGAGAAAAAAAATAAGGTAAGTCTGGGGTTTCCCATATTCGAAAAGGATGATGACTTGGTATATAGGCGCGTATTTGAATATGCCAAAGAGGGGGTAATGAATCTCAAGTGGCTGGAGCCAAAAGAGATGATCATATTCGATCGGCTGGAGCCCAAAACTCAAAATCTTGAAGGCAATTACGCCTTTTACGGTCCCGGTACCGCTCATAACGGATACGAATGGGAAGGAGGCTACTGGAAACTCCACGAATTCATCGATATGTCGCGACCCAAAAGCTCCGAGACCGGCGCTCAATTCAACTTTCCAGAACGCCCCGACCTGAACCGAAAAAGGGAAAAGACCAACCCGCTTATCGGCAAGTAAATCAGAGTCCCATCTACCATCAACCCATCCCACCATCAAATAATCAAACCATCAAATAATCAAACCATCAAACCATCAAATCATCAAACCATCAAATAATCAAACCATCAAACCATCAAATCATCAAACCATCAAATCATCAAACCATCAAACCATCAAATAATCAAACCATCAAATCACCTGCATTGCCGTTACAAAAAATCCGTATAGCTTTGCCTCGCCGTTGCCAAATGCGGCGATAAACGTAAAGCAAAAACGATGGTTCATAATTTCAGCGCAGGTCCCTGCGTACTTCCTCAAGAGGTGTTTCAAAAAGCTTCAGAAAGTATACTGGAGTACAACGGTACGGGTCTCTCTATTATTGAGATGTCTCACCGCAGTAAGGAATTTGTCGAAGTGATGGAGCAGGCGAGAAGCCTGGTGAAGGAACTTTTGAACGTACCTGACGGTTACACCGTTCTCTTTTTGCAAGGCGGGGCCAGTCTTGGTTTTTATATGAGTGCCATCAATTTCATGAAAAATGAAGGCGGAGTGGGAGCCTACGTTGATACCGGCTCTTGGTCGTCTAAAGCAATCAAAGAAGCCAAGCTACTCGGTGATGTGAAGGTTTTGGCTTCCGGCAAAGAAGATAATTTCACTCATATCCCCAAAGGGTATACCGTGCCGACCGATGTGGATTACCTCCACGTTACCTCTAACAATACCATCTTCGGTACTCAGTTCAAGTCTTTTCCCGATAGTCAGGCTCCGCTACTTTGCGATATGTCCAGCGACATCTTCAGCAAGCCTGTTGACGTCTCCAAATTCGATTTGATTTACGGAGGTGCTCAGAAAAACATGGGACCTGCAGGAACGACGGTTTACATTGTCAAAAAAGATGCTTTAGGTAAAACGGGAAGGCAGATTCCTTCCATGCTTGACCTGCAAGTGCACGATAGCAAGGATTCTATGTTTAATACCCCTCCCGTATTTGCCGTTTACGGCTCGATGCTCACCATGGAATGGATGAAAAAGGAAGGTGGAGTTGAAGAGATGGAGCGTCGAAACAATGCCAAATCAGGGTTGTTGTATGCCGAAATTGACCGCAATCCATTGTTTGAAGGAACGACTGCCGTTGAAGACCGAAGCGCCATGAATCCCACATTTGTGTTGAAAGATGAGGCAAGCCACGCCGAGCGATTTGACAAAATGTGGAAAGAAGCCCAAATAAACGGATTGAAGGGACACCGATCGGTAGGTGGATACCGAGCTTCTATGTACAATGCCCTCAAACTCGAGAGTGTACAAGTACTGGTAGATGTGATGAAAGAATTAGAAAGAACCGCTTAAGACAATAAAACATGAATGTTCTCGCAAACGACGGAATATCTCCTTCAGGAAAAACCAAGCTCGCAGCAGCAGGTTTTAAAGTAATAACCGATACGGTAGACCAAGACAGGCTCGTTGATTACATCAACTCAAACGACGTGAAGGCGCTCTTGGTAAGAAGCGCCACTACCGTGCGAAAGGACATCATCGATGGTTGCCCCGGACTGAAATTCATCGGTCGTGGTGGAGTAGGTATGGACAATATCGACGTGGCCTATGCCCGTGAGAAAGGAAAAACGGTTTCGAATACGCCTGCCAGTAGTTCGCAATCGGTTGCCGAGTTAGTTATGGGACAGCTTTTCAGCTTGGCTCGCTCTACTTACGATGCCAATCAGCAGATGCCTGAAAAGGGAGCTACCGAATTTAAAGCCTTGAAAAAGAAATACGCTAAGGGTTTCGAGCTTCGTGGAAAGACCCTTGGTATCGTTGGTTTTGGCCGCATAGGAAAGTCTTTGGCAAGCTACGCACTTGGAGCGGGAATGAAAGTTATCTGCTCAGACGTATTCGACGTAGATACCACGGTTAAGCTTCATATCGAAGGCCACGGCGAGGTAGAGGTTAAGGTAGAGAAGGTCGACATGGAAACACTTTTGAAGAACAGCCAAGCTGTTTCTTTACACATACCTAAGCAAGCCGACGGTTCTGCGGTCATTCAAAAAAACGAGTTGGCTATGATGGCCAAAGGCAGTATCATCGTAAATGCTGCGCGAGGTGGAGTGATCAACGAGGACGACCTGATGGAGGCTGTAAAAAGCGGACACTTGGCAGGAGCTGCGCTTGATGTATTCGAAAATGAACCTAACCCGCGCGAGGATCTTTTGAAAAGCGATAAGATGGCTTTTACTCCTCATATCGGAGCGGCAACCCTAGAAGCTCAAGACCGAATAGGCGAGGAGCTCGCCGATTTGATCGTGGCTGACTCGACTACTTGGTAAATCGGTTTTAGTCGATCTAGGTCAGTCGATACGGGGACAAAAGTTTCAGGCCAAATGAGAAAAATACCCTCTTTGTATATTTCACATTCTACAATGAGAAAAATCTATCTTTGCCCTTCGTGAAACCCGTTGAGCTTCTAAATAGCGAACAGCTTTCGATTACCATCACACGACTTTGCCATGAACTGGTAGAGAACCACGGCGATTTTAGTAAATCTGCCATCATAGGTTTGCAGCCCCGCGGCATCTATTTGGCCAACCGCATTGTAAAGCGTCTGGAAGAAATCACGGGACTGGAGAATATGCGCCATGGCGATATGGACATTACTTTTCACCGGGACGACTTCCGCAGGAAAAGTACTCCACCCACCCCCAGCGACACCCGAATGGAGTTTATGGTAGAAGGACTCAAGGTGATCTTGGTAGACGACGTACTCTTTACAGGTAGGACCATACGCGCCGGCCTCGATGCTTTATTGGCATTTGGCCGACCGAGCACCGTTGAGCTCGTGGTGCTGATCGATCGCCGCTTTAGTCGCCATCTTCCGGTGCAACCCGATTATACGGGAAGAACCGTAGACAGTATAGCCAGCGAACGTGTAGAGGTGGAATGGGTGGAAACTGAAGGAACGGATCGTGTAACTCTTTTATCGACTGAAAGTGAGTAGCCTGAGCGTAGATCATCTGTTGGGAATTAAAGGACTCACCCCTGAAGACATCGAGTTGATCTTCACTACGGCCGATAACTTTAAAGATGTCATCAATCGTCCGATCAAAAAAGTGCCCTCACTCCGAGACATTACCATCGCTAACGTATTTTTTGAGAATTCCACTCGCACCAAGCTCAGCTTTGAGCTCGCAGAGAAAAGGCTTTCTGCCGATGTGGTCAACTTTGCTTCCTCCTCTTCTTCGGTGAAAAAAGGAGAGACTTTGGTCGACACGGTAAACAACATTTTGGCCATGAAAGTGGACATGGTGGTGATGCGTCACCCCAATCCCGGTGCGCCTCATTTTCTGTCCAAACACATCGACGCCAAGGTGGTAAATGCCGGTGACGGTACCCACGAACATCCCACTCAGGCATTGCTCGATGCTTTTTCCATTCGCGAAAAGCTGGGAGAGGTCAAAGGAAAAAAAGTCGTGATCGTTGGAGATATTCTCCACTCTCGTGTGGCACTTTCCAATATTCATTGCCTGAAGAAGCTGGGAGCCGAGGTAATGGTTTGCGGACCTCGAACGCTGATGCCAAAATTTGTGGAATCGCTTGGGGTAAAAGTGGAGTTCAATTTAAAGAAAGCCCTCGAGTGGTGCGATGTAGCCAATATGCTGCGCATTCAATTGGAGCGACAGGATATGGCTTACTTCCCATCTCTACGCGAGTATACAATGCAGTATGGGCTCGATCGCGCTCTTTTTAATTCCATTAATAAAGACATTGTATTAATGCACCCCGGGCCGATCAATCGTGGAGTAGAAATAAGTAGCGACTTAGCCGATAGCGCAAATAGCATTATCCTCCAACAAGTAGAAAATGGAGTCGCTGTGAGAATGGCCGTCCTTTACCTTTTAGCGGGAAAGATTAAGGGACAGGATTAACTATTAAACTGAATTGCCCAATATTCTCATTCAGGTTATTATATTTGGCTAACGCAATTAGCCACAATCATTATGAGTTTCAAAATTCAGAAGGAAGATAAGTACGCCATCTTATACACGGAAACAGAGAAAATTCAATCCATCAACGCTCCTCTGCTGAAGTCGGAATTGGTGGTATTGATTAAAGCCGGTTTTAAGAATATTATTGTTGACATGGCTGCAACGCGCTACTGCGACTCTAGTGGCCTCAGTGCTCTGCTTACAGGTAATCGTTTGTGCAAAGAAGCCGATGGTACATTTGTGCTTTCGAGCCTCCAGCCTTCAGTTGAAAAATTAGTTGCAATCTCTCAGTTGAATTCTGTTTTTGATATTGTTCCTACCAAAGACGAAGCGATTGATGTGGTATTGATGGAAGAGATTGAGCGCGAATTAAAAGCCAAGGCAAACGACGAATCCTAGGGCTACGGTTTAGAACCAATCGTTCTTATTCACATTTATGTATGATGAAATTTGAAGTGACCATTCTCGGTTGTGGTTCAGCCACTCCTACATTGAGACATGGACCCACTTCGCAACTTCTGGAGCACGATAGCCACCTCTTTTTAATTGATTGTGGTGAAGGAACTCAATTACAGCTTCGTCGCTTTAAGATTCGCTTTGCCAAGATCAATCACATTTTCATTTCTCATAACCACGGTGATCACTGCCTTGGTTTACCCGGCCTGATATCAACCCTCCATCTCTTAGGGCGGAACAGGCCTCTCAATGTTTATTCACAGGAAGGACTAAGAGAAGCCGTAGAGCATCAGCTCAAGATTTCTCATTCTCGATTGAGGTTCGAAATCAATTGGAATATTCTCAATCCTGAGGAGAAGTCACTGATTTTTGAAAACAAGAAATTGCAAGTGTTCTCCTTTCCTTTGAGTCACCGCGTGCCTTGTTGTGGTTTTCTATTTGCTGAAAAGCCCAAATCAAGAAACATCAAACCTGAATGCATTACCAAATACGACATTCCCGTAGCACGAATTCGTCAAATAAAAGCGGGAAGCGATTATACTTTAAAGGATGGAACGGTCATTTCAAACAGTGAATTGACCTATCGGCCCGAGCCTCCTACAAGTTATGCGTTCTGTTCTGATACTGCTTACCAAAAAAGAACTGCCGACTTTATTCAAGGTGTAAATCTGCTCTACCATGAAAGCACTTTTTTGGAAGCTGATATTGAACGTGCTCAGTTTACGTTCCACAGCACCGCCAAACAAGCAGCTCAGGTGGCCAAAGAAGCCAATGCCAAGAAATTGCTTCTGGGACATTATTCTGCTCGCTACCGCGAGATGCAACCGTTTCTGGATGAGGCAAGAGAGCACTTTGACCATGCGGAACTTGCTGATGAAGGCATGGTGGTCCCGGTAAAAAATGTGGAAAAGAATTCTCTGAGCTGAACCCGTAGGCCCTATCTTTGTTATTTAAACATATTCTAAATAACGGTGGATACAAAGAGCATTCGTGTAGTCGTAGCTGACAGCAATCATTTGGTTCGATTGGGGCTGGACGTAGTTTTGTCCAAGCAGAGCGATATCGAGATAGTGGGTGAGGCTGACAGTCAGGATGCTCTTATGGATTTGCTTCAAGACTTTGAGGTAGACATCGTTTTATTGGACTTTACCGCCCCTCTATTCAGCATAGAAACGGTTCCTGCAATTCTCAGCGAATATCCGCATGTTCAGGTAGTAGCCATCACTCCAGATCAAGAGGGAGAAACCATCGTCAATGCGCTGAAAGCTGGGGTAAAGAGCTATGTGAAAAAGGATTGTGACCTGAATGAAATCGTCTCTTCCGTGCGTGATACAGCTGCAGGCCATAAGTTTTTTTGCGGTCAGATTTTAAATACGATTCATCAAGTAGACATTGATCCTGAATCGGAAGATTTTGAAAGCTTCAGTTGCGAGCCCGTCAAGTTGTCAGAACGAGAACAGGAAATCATTACCCTCATTGCCGAAGGGTACACCAATACCACTATCGCCGAAAAACTATTTCTGAGTCCTCATACTGTCAATACGCACCGAAAGAACATCATGCAAAAGTTGGGTGTGAAAAACACTGCTTCCATCGTGATGTATGCCGTAAAGTCCAATTTGGTAAACGTGAATAAGTTCCTTTTTTCGAAATAGAAAGGTCGAAAATCCATAGTTTTGCCGTTGTATGAAATTAATAGCAGACAGCGGATCGACGAAGACCGATTGGAGACTCATCACTCCTTCCGGAGAAGTATTCGATTACAAGAGCGAGGGCATAAACCCATACTTTCACAACGATGAAAGTGTTTCAGAAACCTTAAGAAGGATTTCATTTGCCCCTTATTCGCATGCCGATATCGATGAGGTGTACTTCTACAGTGCAGGTTCGAATACCCAAAAGAGCATGGAAATCATGAATACGGGATTTAAGCGAATATTTACCTCGGCCAAGGTGAATATCATGCACGATCTTTTGGGCGCTGCCAGAGCTTTGTACAAAGACAGTTCCGGATTGGTTGCCATTCTGGGTACCGGCTCCAACTCTTGTCTCTATGTAGATGGTAAGATCAAAATGAATTTGGGAGGTTTTGGCTACATTTTGGGAGATGAAGGAAGCGGTATGCACATCGGACGAAAAGTAGTTCGTGAATTCATGAATGACCTCATGCCCAATGATATGCAGGATATTTTCTCTAATAAGTACCACGTTACTAAAGATCAGATCATTTACGCGGTCTATAAAGATGCTTATCCCAATAGATTTTTGGCTTCTTTCAGCAAGTTTGCTTCCGAAAACATTGAGCACCCTTACATTTCAGAAATGGTAGACGATGCTTTTATGAAATTTTTTGAGCGGTACATTATTCAATACCCGGGCTACAAAAAATACAATTTGAGAGTCTTGGGATCCGTCGGGCATCATTTCGAAAAGCAGCTAAGGGCAAGGGCAGAACGCTACGATGTGGTAATCGATCGCATTATGAAAGCGCCCATTGAAGGATTGCTCGAGTATCACAAGCAGCATTAAAACGCGTATACCCGATCGGTTTTATTTCCTACGGCATCCTCTACTTCTACTCTCAGTTCATTCCCCGATGGAAGTGGGTTCGTCCCTTCGAAAATCACAGAAATCGTTTTTGCTTTTGGCTCGTAAGCCGTGAGAACCCACTTGCCGTTTAAGTAAGCATTGTACGACCCTATTCCGGAGCGGTCGTCTGAGACTCGAAACCGAAGAACGGTATTATCATTCAAGCTCCCCGAAGTACGTGTAAGCGGAGTAAGTTCCGGCGCCACACTGTCGGCTGCCAAGGCAAACTTTCCGAAGCTCTTGGATTTGAACGTAAACTGATCTCCTTCCCAACTTCCCGTGATGTAAGACGCATAGCCCGCGGTAGAATACTGTGCTGCCAAAACATGTTTACGGATGTTTTGAGGTACATCATCCGCGGTGATGGAGACCTCCATATAATCGTCCAGTGGAACCATTTCGTGGTGCAAGCTATACCGTGCCGAAAGCAGGTCGGACTTTGGCATCTCCCTTCCGAAATTGAGCTTGAGATCTTGGTAAAGTGCCCCTTCGGGAACAATGACGGCCAACTCTTCAGAGTAGGTAAAGCTGTTTTCTTGGTCGTACTTAAAATAAGCGTCGTAGGGTTTGGCTTCCGGCAGGGCCCCGTTTGGTTCTGCCAGCGTTTCAAAAGAAAAATTCAATGTGGAAATATTCTCGTAGGCATCTTTCACTACGTAGTTGACATTATGCGTTCCCGCTTCTGCGAAATGCATTATGCCCCTATCCTTCGTTTCGGGAAGGTAAATTTCCAATTCATTCCCGGGTTCAATAAATGATTTGTGGTAGTGCCAATTGTTCGTGCGGTAGACATCATAAGCCTTGTAAGCATTGATGTTTCGAGAAGTCGAAAAGTCAAGCTCATCGAATCGCTGTCGGCAAATGGTCTCCTCATCTACTCTAAGGTGAACTTCATAGAGGCCACACTTATTGGGATAGCCATTCAAGAAGTCGAGTGCATGAATTGAGATACCGAAGGCCCCGTAAACCGCGATTTGTCCATCTGATTTCAGTCGATATTTTCCTGAAGAGCCGTGCACTACAAAGCTTTTTGATTCGTGCTCACCATTGATCAACGTCGTGTCGCTCAACGGATGAAAACGCACGCCTCGAATTCGCGGAGGGATATCATCTTTGATGTCGAAGCCAAATTTTAAAGGGTTAAGCGGATGCTCATCGGAAGTTCTTCGTATCTCGAAATGAAGGTGTGGCCCCCCTGAACCTCCCGTATTTCCGCTCAGGGCTATGAATTCTCCTTTCTCTACCACTATGTCTTCGTCAGGCGAAAAATCGACGCGAAATGATTCTTCCTCGTATTGCTTTTGTCGAACGACCTGCTTTATTTCATCGTTGTACTCTAGCAGGTGGCCATAAACCGTTGTGTAGCCATTCGGATGTTCAATATAAAGGGCGAGTCCATATCCGTAAGGCGATACGTTTATACGCGATACCTTTCCTTTTTCTGCGGCCAGTACCCTTTTTCCCTCCACGCCTTGAGTCTTTATGTCAATACCCGTGTGGAAATGATTTCTGCGTATTTCCGCGAAATTTCCCGACAGGTAAAGCGGAATGTCAAGCGGGGCTGCAAAGTTGGCTGAATCTTCTTGACCAAAAACGCTGAAAGAAAGAATC
>DATFKV010000465.1:0-2449 GCA_035268465.1 Cryomorphaceae bacterium
TCCCTAACGGGGTTTAAATAAATCAGTAAATGAGACACGCGATGGCTATCGGGATAACGCAACGGTGCGCGGGTACCGTTAAAAAAAAGCACCCGCCTTAGGAACGGGTGCCAATTGAAAGGTTGGTTAGCGCTTTGTGTCACCGATCCTCACCATCGGTAACACACTGCTCGCCTGACTCATAGATTTTAAATATGTTGTCAAGGGTACCCCCTTGTCAAAGGTCGCCCCATGGTTCGGGATTCTTAGTAAGAAACACCGATTTCTTATTAAACCATAGCGCTAAGGTTGGGATAATCACAACTAGTGGCAATAGTTATTTTTAATCCATTTTCACCGGCACGCAAAGATCCGGAGAAAACGAGACGAACAATCGGAATACTGCAGAAGAGTAGCCGTCGTTTTTGATAAAGTTTTTAGAAACCATATCTTTCGTTAGAGATAGGCTTCCTCATTCCGTTCCAAAGGAAAATCTATTCTAAATTTGGATTATGGTTTGGACCTCTCTGAAGTCGAAAAAGACAAAGCTTAACCAAATAAGTTTTAGATTGTCTAGTTGAATGGAAAAATTAAGATTTGACGTAGGAAAAAATCAATGGATCATTGAAAAATCGTCCGATGCCATTTATCCCGAGCACCTTCAAAAACTTCACCCTTGGCTTGAATTGTTTCAGGCAGGTGATTCTTTCTATCTGGTAGCCGCTCCGGAATCCAATTCCACCGTCTTTTGCAGCGAAGGCTCGCAGAAACTATTGGGCTACGAGGCCCACGAAGTGAACATGGATATGCTGTTCGGGTTAATTCACCCGGAGGACTTGCCCGTGATGGAAGAGTTTGAAGCCGCGGCAGAGGCATTCTATCAATCGCTCCCATTGGAAGAACGGTGGCAATACAAAGCTCAATACAATATGAGGCTGAAGACGAAATGGGGAAAGTTCAAGCACTTGATGTTTCAGTCCCAACCTTACCGAAAGACGGAAGATCAGGAGGTGGAATACCTTTATGTTTTCACGGATATCAGTTCCATCAAAAGCAATTCCGACCAGTATTTATCGATGATTCATGTCAATGGAGGGCCTTCAAAGAGGCTGTACCGAAAAAGGAAGAAAATTGAGGTGACACCTGATTTTACCGAAAGGGAACTCGAGATACTTCGAGAAACTATGCGAGATGGAGATCTGGAGCAGACGGCTGAATGTTTGCACATCAGCTTGAAGACACTGCGCAATTCTATCATGCGCATTCGCGAAAAGGTCGGGGCAAAGTCGACGGTTCATCTTTTGGCGATGGCCAAAGAAAACAATTGATTAAAACACTAAATGATGAAAGAGGATATTCTCAATCAAGCAAGAGAACTATACAAGAGCGGATCTAAAAATCGCAAAATCAAGCGATTTAACGGGGAGGTTCAATTGAGTGACTTCCTGATGAATACCTTTCACATCGGGGAATACTTTTACTGCGTTTATTACTTCCCCGATCAGGAGATGGAATATTGCAGCGAAGGCACCAAAAACATTCTTTCTATTGAACCCGACGCCTTCAGTCTATCCTACTTGGTGGAAAATATGCACCCTGATGATCTCAAGAATTTTATGCGCTTCGAAGGAACGCTTTTGACCTTTCTTCCGAATATTCCCCCGGCAAAGTTAACGCGGTACAAAGCCTGCTACGACTACCGACTCAAGACGGGAAAGGGGAAATACAAACGCCTCTTGCATCAAGTATTTAATTTACAAAATGATGAAGATGGTGCCACCATTCGCACCTTCGGTGTTTTTACGGACATCTCGCACCTGAAAACAGACAACCACATGCAGTTGAATCTGATTGGGTTGAAGGGTGAACCATCTTTTTACGACGTGCAGCCCGACGGATCTTATACCAGCGGAAAATCCCCATTAAGTGACCGCGAAAGAGAGGTGCTGATTGCAATGGCCGATGGTCTGAATTCGGCAGAAATAGCCGTCAAATTGAACATTTCAAAAAACACCGTCCACAACCACCGCAGTAGTATTTTGGAAAAGACGAATACCAAGAGCTCATTGGAAGCGCTGAAGGTGGCTTTTAACGGACATTGGATTTGAAATTCAGTTTTCAGTGTTCAGTGGGCAAAGGGCAGTGTTCAGTGTTCAGTGTTCAGTTTTGATGTAGATTTCAAAAAAAGGCAGGGATTTGTCTCCCTTGTGCGGTGGACCGTGCGGTTGGGGAGGGAGTGGATTCGACGGAGCTTGCGGAGGAGAAGACGAGGGAGGAACGTTTTCAGTGAAAAATAGCTGTTAGCCCTTAGCTTTTAGCCGCTAGCTGTCTTTCGTTGCCGGGCGATTTTCGTTTTAATGATGAACCTGTAAGGCGCAAAGAAGGCAGTTTTCAGTGTTCAGTGAAAAATAGCTGTTAGCCCTTAGCTTTTAGCCGCTAGCTGTCTTTCGTTGCCGGGCGATTTTTGTTT